>JAUWSP010000003.1 GCA_030610025.1 Acidobacteriota bacterium
GGGGGGACCGTCTCCTACCCTCGGACGACAACCCCGAGAAGCGGCTCTGCCTCGGGCGCGGCTCCTCCTCAGCCCCAGACGGTGACACCACGACCCCAGCCCACTCCGAGATCGCAGTCATTCGTACCGACGATCGGTAGCACGGGAAGGCTGGACCTGGAGCTACTTGTCGAGGACGGCTCACCCGCTGTCGCCTCCGGTCCGTGATTCCGGCCCCAAGTGGTCCATTGCTATCGGTGGTACCGAGCCTACTTCTAGCCCTCCTCTCGTTCTGGTATGGCACCCTGCCAGGAGGCGCGACCTGGAGCGGTAGTGCCGTCGGCTTCTCCGCCATTCTGTGCCTGGCACTTCTCGGCGCTCCGGCCTGGTCGGACCCTCTCGGCCTCGGCCGACGCCTCGGCCTGATTCTGCCACTGGCCCTCCTCGCAGCCGCCATCACCAGTTGGTGCCTCTCACCTGTTGGCCGGGCAGGTCAGGTAGCCATCCTCCTACTTCCAGCCTTCCTCCTGGCACCGGCAGGAGTCGCCCACTGCTGGCGTGAGCCGAGACGCCTCCAGACCGGTCTCGACACCGTTTCGCTGACGGTCGCACTGGTGGCCGGATGGAGCCTGGTCGAATGGTTCCGCCTCGAATCACCTCGCGCCGCAATGCCCCTCGGGCACCACAACCTTCTGGCCGGTTGGCTGGTCTTCCTGCTACCTCTGACGGCGGCTGGGCTTCACCGAACCGGGGCTCGGCGTTGGCTTTCCGCCTTCGCCCTGACGATCGGTACGTGTGCCATTTTGGCCACCGGCTCTCTGCTCGGAGTTGCAGCTCTGGCGCTGCAAGGAGTCTTGGCAGCCCTCTTGTGGCCGTCTCTTCGATTGCCCCTGGTCGCAGCCACTGGTCTCGCAGCTCTGAGCCAGGTTCCGAGAATGCTGAGCATTCTGGCCATCACCGACCTGTCGAGCAGGGCACGTTGGCTTTACCTGGAGGCCGCCTGGGACGGCCTTGTCGAGCGTCCTGTCTGGGGCTGGGGCCCGGGGTCGACACCCTGGTTGATCGCTCGGTTTCTCGAGCCAGATCCCGCAGTCAACCCGGCCAGCCAGGTCGTAGGGGACTTCCATTCGCTACCTGCTCAAATGGCCTTCGAGGTCGGCCTGTCAGGCCTCGCACTGGGCTCGGGCCTCTGGCTGCTATTCATCGCCAGACGATGGTCTCTGAGAGGCGAAGGCCGCTCCAGACCGGAACAACTGGCCCCGCTGCTGGGCCTGGCCGGCGGGACTCTCTACCTCATGGGCAACGCTCCTGTCGCAGTCCTCGCTCTACCCGCGGCAGCCATCATCACCCTGGGAGCCTCTCTGGCAACCCAATCCAAGACGACCCCCCGCCCAGCGCGACATCGAGCTCTCTTCATCTTGCTCTATCTCCTGCCGGTGGGGGCGATGCTTCTACCGAAAGTCCTGGCGCAGGTTCACTACGATCGTGCGGCCACTGCCAAAACCCCGACTCGAGCCCTCGACGAGATCGGATGGGCAATGGACCTGGATCCCCGCTTCCCTCTGTACAGGGCCAGGAAGTCCTGGCTGCGTGGATCACTCCAGGGCATCGACGCAGAGTCGGCTCGGCTCGCTCTGCAGGCCGCCGAAGAGGCGCAGGGAATCGCTCCGTTCTGGCTCACTGCCGGCTTCATGGGCATGGAGACCTCGGCCAACTGGACCGCCGATGCCCTGATGAGCGCCCGAGACCTCGATGCTCTTTCGCCGCTGCCTCCCTTTCTGATGGCACTGAACCGACCGCAGCACCCCGAAGCCCCTCAGTGGTTGGCCCAGGCCATTCGACTCGAGCCCAGGCTGTCGCAGACCACACGGTTTCTGGATCGAGCCGACCTGAGGCCGAGGACTGTGGAAGCGCTCCGGGCAAACGGTGGCGACGAGAGTCTGATAGCGACTCTGGAGTCCGCAAGCCCCGATGGAGTGCCCGCTGGCGCCCTTGGATGGAGCATGGATCAGAATCCTGCCCTGGCCTTCTCGCTCTATGCCTTTCGTCGGCGACCGTGGCCCACGACCCTGATCCGCCTGCCTCTGCGGCAGTAGAGAGCTTCGACAAGCTACAATAGCCACCGGCTGAACCGTGGCACCGCCTGTCCTCCTGCCACTTCTTGGGTGGAGCGGGTTCGAGTGCCCTTGGGAAGAGTTGTGATTACTGCCATCCTGAGCAGAAAAGGGGGCGTTGGGAAGACCACCACGTCTGTCAATCTGGCAGCGGCACTGGCCGGTCAAGGCTACAAGGTGCTGATCCTGGATCTCGACAGCCAGGCCTCGACATCCCTGTCCCTGGGAGCTTCGCGATGGGCCCTGGCTCCTTCGTCAGCCGACGTGCTGTTGAATTCCTATCCGATCGCCGATGCGATCCGAGCGACCCGTGTGATGGGGCTCTATCTGATCACGGCCTCGACCGACCTGACCAGCCTCGACCGCGAGTTGGGCTCTCTGCCACGCCGGGAGAGCCTCCTCAAGGAGGAGCTCTCCGAGGTGGTTGAGAGTTTCGATTTCATCTTGATCGACTGCCCTGCGTTCCCTTCGCTGGCGCCGGTCAACGCGCTGATGGCATCGGACTGCTACATCGTACCGGCCGTGCCCCACTACCTGGCCATCGAAGGGGTGCGCAATGTCTGCGCTTCGGCCGACCGTCTATGCCAGCGTCTGGGTAGCCCGACCCGTCTGCTCGGTGTGGTGCTCACCATGGTCGACTATCGGACCCGCGCCAACCGAGACAACGTGCAGCAGATCCGCCAGGAGTTCGAGGACCGGGTGTTCGCCGTCGAGATTCGCACCAACATTCGGCTGGCCGAGGCTCCAGCCCATGGCCAGACCATCTTCGAGTTCGACCCCAACTCTCCAGGCGCCGAGGCGTACCGCCTGTTGGCGGAAGAGTTCGTCCTACGAGCTGGCCTGATGGGTGGAATCGCCTTGCCTGACAAGCGAACGGCTGCGGCCAGAAGCTGAAGGCCGCGCCACCTCCCCGGACCCCGATCAGGCGCAATTTCGACGATCGCTCGAACCCCAAGCAAGAAACAGGAACTCCGAAGCACCTTCCCCGTATCTAATCGAGACGTAGCGGCGCGAGATTTGCATGAATTGATCTGAATATGTTCGACAAGAGCTCCAGCTGGCAACGCGTCAAGGGCGGAGAGGCGAGCACCCTCAGGGTGCATCTCGGCTATGTTCCGGAAATCGACACCTCTGCAGAAGAGAGGGAATCGAAGATCCGCACACGCATCGCCGTGACAGTAGCCGTACTCCTCCATGTGGTCCTTTTCGTGTTGAGTCTGCCCGAAATGGATGCCAAACCGATGCGGGTGGGCCGCAAGCAGGAGGTCTACGTAGTGCAGCAGATCCGCTTCAACCCCCCACCGCCGCAACAGCAGCAGCAGATCCCCAAGCACTCAGAGAAGCGCAAGAAGATCCCCATTCCCGATCCGACTCCTGACGAGCCCGAACCCATCCTGGTAGAAAATGTCGATGCACCAGAAACCGACCTGACGGACCTCGAAGACGCGGTCTTTGGAGTGCCCAATGTGCCGCAGGGATTCGGCCGGTATCCCGGCAGCGGACCGATGAAGGTGGGCGGTTCCGTCCTGCCTCCTCGAAAGACCTTCTCGCCGGCGCCTCCCTACACCGAGGAGGCGCGGCAGGGGCGGGTTCAGGGAGTGGTCATACTGGAGGCCATCATCGACGCGGAGGGTAGCGTCCGTGACGTAAAGGTACTCAAGGGCCTGCCGATGGGTCTCAGCGAGTCCGCAGTCGACACCGCCATGCAATGGAAATTCGAGCCGGCTACCATGCAAGGTGAGCCGGTAGCCGTCTACTTCAGCCTGACGATCCGCTTCTCCCTGCAGTAGCACCGAGTCCTGGGTCCTACCGCGGGACCCTAACGATCGGCGAAGGACTCGAGCACCCCCAGCGCGTAGTCGATGTCGTACGGTGTGTGGTCCGCTGACACCTGAAATCGGATCTCCTCGTCCCCTTTGGGTACCACCGGGAAGTTGAGACCCGTCGCGAGAACACCATGGTTCATCAGGTGTTCCACCAGGGACGACGTGCGAGCCGTGTCGCGGACCATCAGGGGTACCACCGGATGCTCCCCTGGAATGGTCTCGAAGCCCAGATTCACGAGCCCCTGCTCGAATCTCGCCGTCATGGCCCTGAGATGCCCCAGCAGCTCCAGGCCCTGGGAGCTGTCCACCAATTCGAGAGCCCGCAGCGCTGCC
This sequence comes from Acidobacteriota bacterium, assembly GCA_030610025.1. Taxonomy (GTDB): domain Bacteria; phylum Acidobacteriota; class Thermoanaerobaculia; order Multivoradales; family JAHEKO01; genus JAUVRX01. The sequence continues at coordinate 4,253 of JAUWSP010000003.1, forward strand.
GAAGCCTCCGCTGGAGTAATCGGATTCGAGTAGATATAGAAAGCCGATTTCTCCCGTAGGTAGTCGATCACGGTCTTGCCACCCACGACATAGCCGCCATTGACCCCGAACGCCTTGCCGAGAGTCGCTACCAGCAGGTCCACCTGATCGGTACCGGTGAATTCCTCGGTACCTCGCCCTGTCTCTCCAAACGCTCCGACGCCGTGAGAATCGTCCACGACGACGACGACGTTCTCCTCGAACCTCGCGTCGTAGGCACGCGCCAACTCCATGATCTCCGGTAGCGGAGCCCAGTCGCCCCTCATACTGAAGATCCCGTCGGTAACCACCACGGCCCGACGACAGGTACCTGCCGCCGATTCGAGCTTCTCCTCCAGGTGACCGAGATCCAGGTGGTCATAGACATGTTTGACCCCCGGTCTGGACAGACGCATGGCGTTGATGATGCAGCTGTGATTCAGGGCATCGCTGATCACTGCCGTATCGGCCGTGATCAGGGCCGGCAGCACTCCCATGGTTGTGGCGTAGGCAGAGCTGAAGACCATGCCGGCCTGACGTTCGTGAAAGGCTGCGAGCCGGTCCTCCAGATCCACGTGGGCCTGGTAGGTGCCGCTGATGAAACGCACCGCTCCAGGCCCTGTGCCGAATCGGCGAGCTGCCTCCTCTTCGCCCTCGATCAGTTCCTGCCGGAACGAGAGACCGAGGTAGCTATTGGAGTTCATCCGCAGATACTGCGTTTCCGTGTCACCCGCGAGCTGGAATCGGGGCCCCCGCTCGCCATCGGCAGGGATGACGCGTGTGACCACGGACTCGGCTCCTTTCAGGGTTCCCGTCTCGCCCAGCTCGTCCAACTCTAGGCTCAAGGCCTTCTCCAATCGATCGCAAGGCATGTCAGCTCTCCTTCCTAGTCAGAGGGTCGGAACGAATCGTGCTGGTCGGCGGGATTCCAGAGACTCTGGTCAGCCACCGCCTTCGAACTTGGCTCGGAGCTTTTCCAGCATGTCTCGGGTCATGGTCTCGAGGTCGTATTCCGGCCTCCAGCCCCACTCATCCCGGGCCGCCGAATCATCCATGGAATTCGGCCAGGAGTCGGCGATCGCCTGGCGCACAGGGTCCACCTTATAGTCGATGGCGAACTCCGGAATATGGCGTCGAATCTCCTCGGCCAGACGCTCGGGAGTGAAGTTCATCGCCGAGACGTTGAACGCGTTGCGATGCTGGAGCCGCGTCGCGTCAGCCTCCATGACGCCGATCGTAGCCCGCACTGCGTCGGGCATGTACATCATGTCGAGGCAGGTGTCTCGGTCGAGAAAACAGGTATAGCGCTGGTACTGGATTGCCGAATGAAAGATCTCCACCGCATAGTCGGTAGTGCCGCCTCCAGGCGGAGCCACATAGGAGATCAAGCCGGGAAACCGCACGCCGCGCGTGTCGACGCCGAAGCGCTGATGGTAATAGGCGCACAGCAACTCCCCGGAAACCTTGGTGACGCCATACATGGTGTTGGGCCGCTGGACCGTAACCTGAGGCGTCAGATCTTTCGGCGTGCCGGGCCCAAAAGCCCCGATAGAGCTCGGGAAGAAGACCGCGCAGCGCGTCTGACGGGCCACCTCCAGCACCCGATAGAGGCCACCCATGTTCACATCCCAGGCGACCTGGGGTTTCTCCTCAGCCACCGCCGAGAGCAGGGCGGCGAGGTGAAATACCGTGTCGATGTCGTAGCGACGAACCACCTCCAACAATTCGCGGAGGTGAGTACAGTCCAACACCTCGAACGGTCCGTCGTCGCCGATCTGCTCGAGCCGAATGACCCGGATGTCAGAAGCGACGACATTGTCGGAACCATAGCTGCGGCGCAGTGTGGGAACCAGCTCCGAACCAATCTGCCCAAGAGCCCCGGTGACCAGAATCCTCTTCATTTCTTGTCTCGCGTGCCTGGTTGGTGAAACTTCGAGACAGGGTAGAAGACCTTGTCCTCGGCTATGGTACCCGGCTGTCTGGGACTGAGCAAGATCCTCTTGAATTCCAACAGTGCTCCCCTCTGGTACAGTTCAAGACTGGATCTATGCGCGTCGGAGTGACCCCATGAACAAATGGCTCAAGCGGTTCCTGGTAGTGGCTGTGCTGGTCGCGGTCGTCATCGCTCTCAAGCTGACCGTCTTCAAGCCGAAGCCGATCGAGGTCGAGGTCCAGGCAGTGGATCGGGGCCTGGTGGAAGAGACCATCACCAACTCCAGAGCGGGGACCGTCAAGGCCCACCGCCGGGCGAAACTGTCGCCAGAGTACGGGGGAATGGTGATCGAGCTACCCTTCCGCGAAGGGGCTCGAGTTGCAGCAGGCGACACGCTGCTACGCCTCGACGACAGCCTCCAGAGAGCACGATTGAAGCTGGCGGAAGAGGACTTGCAGGCCTCACGAGCCGAACGACAGCGAGCCTGCCTCGCAGCCGAGAGGGCCGGTCGGGAGTTGGAACGAACAGAGCGATTGGCCAGAGAGAACATCATCTCCACGGACCTCCTGGACGAAATCGACAGTGGGAAACGCGCCGCGGATGCCGCTTGTGACGCCGCCGCAGCCACCGTCGACCGCGCCGCTGCGGCGGTGGCGGTAGCGAACACCGAGATCGAGAAGACCATCGTCCGAGCTCCGTTCTCCGGGGTGGTGGCCGAAGTCGCGACCGAAATCGGTGAGTGGACGACTCCCTCTCCTCCTGCGCTACCGGTGCCTCCAGTGATCGACATGCTCGATCCGGACTCGATCTATATCAGCGCACCGATGGACGAGGTGGACTCGGCCCGCATCCGTGCGGGTCAACCAACACGGGTCACGGTGGACTCTCACCGTGACCGACACTTCGACGGCACCGTCACCCGGGTGGCACCCTATGTCCTCGACATCGAGGCACAGAATCGGACCGTCGAGATCGAGGTCGAGCTGACGGACTTGGGAGACGCCGTGCTGCTGCCAGGCACCTCGGCCGACGTGGAAGTGATTCTCAGCACACGTCAAGAAGTGCTGCGAATATCGACCTCCTCGCTGATCGAGGGCGGCAAGGTCCTGGTGCTGGACGGAGGGACCCTGAGCGAGCATCCCGTGGAGCTCGGCCTGCGCAACTGGGACTTCACCGAGATCGTCGACGGGCTGTCGGAAGGCGACCTGGTCGTGACCTCGCTCGACCGAAAGGAGGTCGAGGACGGCGCCCTGGCCGTGGCTGCCACCGAAACTGTCGAATAGCCGGCGATATCGGCCTCCCATCGATGATCAAGCTCTCAGATATCAGTCGTACTTTCCAGGTGGGCAACGAGCCGGTGCACGCCCTTGTGGGTATCAACGAAGAGATCCAGCAAGGCGAACACGTAGCCATCATGGGGCCATCCGGCTCTGGCAAATCCACGCTGCTCAACATCCTCGGCTGCCTCGACAAACCCTCGACGGGTAGCTACCGCCTCGACGACCAGGAGGTGGCCGAGTTGGATGAGGCGGCGCTCACCATGGTGCGTCGACACCAGATCGGGTTCGTGTTCCAGTTCTTCCACCTGGTACATCGGCTTTCGGCGGCCGAGAACGTCGAGCTGCCGATGATCTTCGCCGGTCAACCAAGGGCCGAGCGCAGGCGCCGGGTCGCTAGCGCCCTGGAAGCCGTCGGACTCACGCCCCGTGCCGAGCACCTCCCCGATCAGCTCTCCGGCGGAGAGCGACAGCGGGTCGCGCTGGCCCGAGCGACGGTGATGGAGCCCGAGATCCTGCTGGCTGACGAGCCGACCGGCAACCTCGACAGTGCCTCGGGACGAGTCGTCCTGGATCTCCTGGATCGGATGAACGACGAGGGCCTGACACTCATCGTCGTCACCCACGATCTGAAGGTGGCGCACCGAGCCGATCGCATCCTGGTCCTGGTGGATGGCCGGATCGAACGGCGGGTTGCCGGCGACCAGATCAGCGAGATTCTGGCCATGCTGGCCGAAGACGACGAGGCATGAGACCTCCGACGAGTGGCACATGACGCTGGCCGATCTATTTCGATTTTCTCTCAAGGGCCTGACCGGCCATGGACTGCGCACAGCGCTGAGCCTGCTGGGAGTCGTGATCGGAGTGGCGGCGGTGTTGATTCTGACCGCCCTGGGGGAAGGGGCCCGTCGTTACGTCATCGACCAGTTCGCCGGTCTCGGCACCAATCTTCTGATCGTAGTGCCAGGCAAGACAGAGACTACCGGTACGGTAGGGGCGGGAGGAGTGCCCAACGACCTGACGTTGCAAGATGCCGCGGCGCTCGTCCGCGCGATTCCCGAGATCCAACGAGTGGCTCCCCTGACCATGGGAACCGAACAGGTCGCCTTCGGCGAGCGCCGCAGACAGGTGGCGATTCTGGGGACGACGTACGACTACATGCTGGCTCGGCAGATCGAGATCGCCAAAGGCACCTTCCTCCCCGACGAGGAGATGTTCCGCGGCTCACCGGTTGCGGTCGTGGGTCCCAAGCTGGCCAGGGAGATCTTTGCCGGTGAAGACCCCGTCGGCAAGATCATTCGAGTCGGCGGCTGGCGCATGCGCGTCGTCGGCGTCCTGGCATGGCAGGGCGTCAAGATGGGAGTCGACTTCGATGATTTGGCGATGGTTCCCGTGTCCACTGCCATGCAGATGTTCAATCGGACGTCGCTGTTCCGCATCCTGATCCAATCTTCCAGCCACGCCGACCTCGACATGCTGCGCGACAAGTCCCGCCAGTTGCTCACCGAGCGTCACGGCGAGGAGGACATTACGGTCATCAGTCAGGACGCCCTGCTGACGACCTTCTCGGGCATCCTGGCAGCCCTGACTCTCGCGCTGGGCGCCATCACCGCCATTTCCCTGACCGTCGCCGGAATCGGCATCATGAATGTCATGCTGGTCTCGGTCTCCGAGCGCACGAGGGAGGTGGGACTGCTCAAGGCACTGGGTGTTGGCAGACGCCAAATCCTCTCCGTCTTCCTTGCCGAGGCGGCCCTTCTCTCCACCTTGGGAGGTCTGATCGGCCTCGGAGTGGGATGGTCGGCGGTCGCAGTGCTGGTCAGGATCTATCCGGCATTCCCGGCCTCTACGCCCAACTGGGCGGTGGCGGCCGCCCTCACAGTTTCCATGGCAGTGGGCATCACCTTCGGGCTCCTGCCAGCTCGGCGCGCGAGTCGGCTCGACCCTGTCGCGGCACTGGCGGGCCGATGATGGTGAACGTCACGACTCCTGGTCGGTGGGCCACTGAACCCCATCTTCTCGGGAGGCCTTCCGCGGGTGTGAAGCCATGCGAGAGTTGATTTTTCTCGCCCTGAGGGCCATACGAGGACACCGTCTTCGTTCCGTCTTGTCCATGCTGGGAGTCGCCATCGGTATCGCCTCGGTGATTCTCCTCACCTCCATCGGTGAAGGCACCCGTGCCTACATGGTGTCCCAGTTCACCCAGTTCGGCACCAATCTGATTGGCATCAACCCCGGCAAATCCGAGACCTCGGGTCTGCCTGGAGCTCTCGGTGGCACGACCCACAAACTGACCATCGACGATGCCGAGGCCCTGACTCGGATTCCCGGTGTCGAGGAGGTCGTGCCGATGACCTTCGGATCAGCCCGCGTCGAAGGTGGCGGAAGGGGTCGGAGCGTCTTCATCTACGGTGTCACTCCCGAGGTCCCGGTCGTCTGGCAGTGGGGCGTTCGAGTCGGCTCCTTCTGGCCATCGGGTGATCCTCGTCGCGGAGTGGCCCAGGCCGTGCTGGGGACAAAACTCAAGCGAGAGCTCTTCGGCAACGGCAATGCGCTAGGTCGGTTCGTGCGTATCGCCGGGTCCCGCTTCCGGGTTGTCGGCCTGATGGAGCCCAAGGGACAATTCCTCGGATTCGATCTCGACGACGCAGCCTACATCCCAGTCGCCTCCGCCATGAAGATCTTCAACATGGACGAGCTCATGGAGATCGATCTCACGTTCACCAAGTCCAGCCTGCTGGACCAGGTGGAAGAAGATGTACGACGTGTCTTGACCGACAGGCATGGCGGCAAGGAGGACTTCGCCATCACCTCTCAGGCAGCCATGCTGGAAGTCTTCGGCAACATCATGAACATCATCACCATGGCGGTGGGAGCCATCGGTGGTGTTTCCCTCCTGGTGGGTGTGATCGGGATTCTCACCATGATGTGGATTGCCGTCGGCGAACGAATGAACGAAATCGGCCTCATCCGCTCCATCGGTGCCACACGACGACAGGTGCAGCTGATCTTTCTCACGGAAGCCGCGACTCTATCCACCCTCGGTGGGTTGATAGGAGTCGGTTTTGGCCTCGGGCTCTGTGCCTTGCTCCGTGTCGCCGTACCCGGGCTGCCGATTCGGACACCCTTCTTGTTCGTGGCCCTGGCCGTGACCGTCAGCTTCGCCGTCGGCCTCCTATCCGGCGTGATGCCGGCCAGGAGGGCAGCAACCCTCGATCCCATTGAAGCTCTCAGGGCGGAATGATGGCCCTGGGGCCGCCTCAGCCGGCTTCGCTCCAACTCTCGGTGGTGTAGCGGCGGACCTGGGTCTCAGGTGACCAGAAATCTACCCCCAGACCGGCCTTTCGCTTCAGCTGATTGAGAAACATGGCCGGATCGGGAAGCTCTTTCCACACCGCAGGCAAGAATGTGCCCCGGTGATGACGGTGCTCCAGCACCAGGCCATCGATCCGTGGTCTCAACTGCCGGAGCAGGTCCGCCTCGCTGTCGAACTCCATCGACTGAAGAGGAGACAGCAACGACACCTGTATGACGGTGTGGTCCAGTTCCTCCCTGGCGAGCGGAGAGAATCGGGGATCGCGGGTAGCAGCGGCCAGGGTATTGCCGCGCAGATCCTCGATCAGGGGTCGGTAAGGCAGGATCGTACCGATACACCCCCGCAGCGCGGAATCTCTACGCAGGGTCACGAAGCAGGCTCCGACCTCCCGGAGCCAGGGCTCTGCGACCTCTGGCTCGCCGGGGACATCGAACAACTCGAGCAGGGCGTTCCGCGCGATCCTGAGGAGGGCTTCTCCTCGATGCTCATCAGTCAGGGACTCTTCCTCCTCAGGTCGGCTCGGCAAACGCGAAGGCACCGTACCCGACGACCTGGGAGCGATCGCCAGCCGTGTCGCCGGAGCTTCGCAGGTCCAACAGGCTCGCGGTCAAGCCGTGGTCGACAGCTGCCACCAGCAAGCCATTGATGGCTCCGGCCCCGCAGGCCTGGTCTGGCGAGATGGGCGAGCGCAGTGCCAGAACCTCCTCGGCGGTTCTCTCGTCCACCGCCCGGGCCTGCGAGTACTCGAGATAATGGGACAGATCAGAGCTGATGACGAACCGCGTCTCGGAGCCACCCCAGACACGATCCAGGACCTCGGCCACTTCGCCGGGCGTCGCATCACCGACCAGCAGCGGCAGGACACTGAAGGAGTCGAGCATCACCTGGAGGAAAGGAAGCTCGACCTCCAGACAGTGTTCCGGGGCATGGGCCGCCCGGCTGACTCCGACCTGCGGCAGCTCGAGTACCTGATCCACCAGCTCGGCATCGACCGGCACGACGCCCAGCGGCGTCTCGAAACCGTCGACGCCGGGTAGCGCGAGACCCCGCACCGGAACTCTGTGAGCTGGACCCAGGAGTACGATCCGTTCGATCTGCTCGGCCTCTTGCCCCAGAGGCGCAAGAGCCGAGCCCGCTATCGGGCCGGAATAGACATAGCCGGCGTGCGGGGCGATCACCGCCTTGGGGGCTGCTTCCCCGCCCTCTCTTCCGGGGGCCTTCTGCAGCAACTCCTCTACCACGGACAAGAGCTCTCGGGGTGAGTCCGGATAGAAGAGGCCGGCGACTGCGGATCTTCGAACCTCTTGCATCACAGCAACCTCCCTGCCTTCGCGATCCTACTCCGAGCGGCAAGGCTATTCCCAGAACGGTTCCCACTTCTCCCTGGGAGACGGTGGCGTCAGCAGGCTGACGACGATCAGGGAGGTGAAGGACAAAAAACCAGCCGGATAGATGATGTAGTCATAGTCCAATGGCAGGTTCATGAAACCCAGGGGCAGGCTCTCCATTCCGGACCTGGCGAGCCCTGCAAAGACAATGGTTCCCAGTATTCCGGTGGCGATGGAGACCATGCCCCCCATCGGAGTCACCCGCTTCCACAGGAAGGCCGCCAGAAGAGCCGGGGTCACAGCGGCACCGACCATGGTGTAGGCGTAGAGTGCCATGTCCAGGATGTTCTCGAACTGCGTCGTCACCAGAAGGGTGACGCCAGCCAGCAGGACGATCATCAGGCGCTGGAACCAGATAATGGTCTTGTCACTGGCATCGGGTCGGATGAACCGTTGGAAGATATCGCGAGTCAGGTTGGTGGAAGGCACCATGAGAAAGGTGTTGGCGGTCGAAAAGACGATCGCCGAACCACCGATCAGGAGAAGAATGCCGGCCATCAACGGCAGCTTTTCGAATGCCAGCTGCAGCAGGACGGTCTCCGTCGTGGCTCGGTTCAACGCTCCATCGGCGGTGCGGAAGGCGGCATCGGTCCAGTACTGGCCGGCAGCGAAGATGGCGGTGGCATCCAGAACGACCTCGATGACGATGACCCCGACGATCATGCCGATGACGGCTCGCCGAGCTGACCGGCCGTCCACAGCAGACATGAACTTCTGATAGATGCTGCTCTCCCCCAGCAGGAGCAAGAACGTCGGCAGGAAGAGACCGAGCGCCGCGGCCACCCCGGGGCCGCCAAAAACGGTGAAGTGGGTCTCTGGAAGGGTGGTCGTGAGCCCTTCCCAGCCACCCGCTCCCTTGAGCGCCAGAGGCGCGGCGATGATCACACCCACGGTGATGAGAATGCCGTTGAACACGTCCAGGGCGACGATCGAAGACATGCCGGCCATGACGGTGTAGAGCACGACCAGAACGCAGACCACGATCTTGCCGGTGTCGGCGCTAATGGCTCCTTCCGTCACAATCTCGAGCAGCCTGCCACCGCCGATGAACTGATAGCCGGCGATGGTGAGATAGGCGATGACGATCGCGATGGTCCCCAGCACACGGGACGCGGCGTTGTAGCGGGTTTCCAAGATGTCCGGCACCGTGTACTGCGCGATCTTGCGAACCCGGGGAGCCAGGTAGTAGACGATCGCCAAGCCGAGCCAGGCGCCGGCACTCATCCAGAGGGCAGAGAAGCCCTGACGGAAGGCCCGACCGGCGCCCCCGAAGAGACTCCCGGAGCCGATCCAGGTACAGACCAGGGTACCGACGAGGAACATCGCCGTGACTCCCCTGCCCGCGACCATGAAGTCATCCTGCGTCTTGATCTTGCGGCTCTTGGAGATGCTTACCCCAACCAGAAACAGCAAATAGATGGCGATCGCCCACACGTAGATCACATCAACCTCCTCGAAGCTCAGCCCAATGTCTCATCCAGAACCGCCCCCAGGATAGGAGAAGCAGAGGCGAGTCGCAAGCAACAGCCTTCCACAGCGCGAGTTCGGCTCTCGACCGTCATCAGCCGTCGGTCTCCTCGAGAGGCAGCCACACGAGCGCCCAGGCCACTATTCCAAACAGGAGGAGGGCCAGCCATCCCCCCCAGGCGCCCAGCAGACCACTGGTGTCGAACCCGAGCCACGAGCTGGCAATGGAGCTGATGCCGCCCGGAGGATCGGGCGGCAGGGCGAAGTAGAGCGCCGCCAGAACCACTGCCATGAGCGCCTCACCAGCGATCAGGCCGGAGGCCACGAGGATCCCCTTGTTCTCCGAGGCCAACGTTTCCTTATCGCTCAGGCTCCTGCGCTTACGAATGCGGTCGACGATCCACGCCAGGATTCCACCGACGAAGATCGCCGCCGTGGTGTCGAAGTGAAGATACATGCCGACCGCGATGAGCATCGGCGATGGTGACTCGATCAATACCAGGGCCAGGCCGAAGGCGATACCGATGCCGATCAACGCCCAGGGCATATTGCCGCCGACGATGCCAGTGGCCAGCTGTGCCATCAAGCCAGCCTGCGGCGCAGCCAGATGTTCTCCGCCGATGCCGCCCGGTACTCCAGCGTGGAGGAAGACCATCGGCCACACCAGCACGAAGGCCACCAGGACAGTGGAGATCATCTCGGCGACCTCCATCTTCCATGGCGTGCCACCGAGAAGATGTCCCACCTTCAAGTCCTGGATCATGTCGCCCGCGACGGCCGAAGCGCAGCACACCACGGCGGCGACTCCGAGTACGGCGGCGACTCCTCCGACTCCGGTCACACCGATGCCGACCATGAGCAGAGCCGCGATGATCAGCGTCGACAGTGCCAGGCCACTGATCGGCTGGTTGGATCCACCAATGAGTCCGACCAGATACCCGCCGACGGCCGCGAAGAGAAATCCAGTCACGGTCATGATCAGCGCCGATACGATGGCGCCCACGACGCTGTGCGTGAAGTGCCAATAGAGCAGCGTCATCGGAATCACCGTGGCAACGATCCCAAAGGTGATCCACTTCAGTGACACATCCACCTCGAGGCGTGACCCCACCTCTTTCTCGGACTCGACCAGGGACTTCTTGCGAAAGTCTGTCAGGACCCTGCGAAAAGCCTGCGACAGCGATCCCCGCAGACTTACCAGGGTATGCACGGCACCCACCAACATGGCTCCGACTGCGATGGGCCTGACGTAGTTGCGCCACACCGACACGGCTACATCGGCTCCCTCCGAGCTGCCAACCCTGGCCCCCAGATCGGGATCGATGAAGAGCAACAGCGGCACCAGAAAAAGCCAGCCGAAGGCTCCTCCAGAAAAAGCTACAGCCGCGAGCCGGGGCCCGATGATGTAGCCCACAGCGATGAGAGCGGGCGAAGCGGCGGGTGCGGCGATGAAGGCGCCCCCCCGGTGCACGACCTCTCCCATGGGCGCCTCAGGGCTGCCATGAGTGACCACCGATTTCGGGAAACGCAGGAACCACTCCTTGGTGTAGGCGATCAACTCGATGCCCCTGGCGTTCTTGAACAACTCCAACACCGCGCTCAGCCCGATGGCCCCGAAGACGTAGCGGGCACCGCTCTCGCCCTTCTGACCGGCTTTGACCAATTCGGCACAGGCAGCCGATTCCGGGAATGGCAGCGCCGCGTCTTCTACCAGGGTGCGGCGCAGGAGAATCACGAAGAGAACACCCAGGACACCGCCGACCAACATGATCCAGGTGCTCGACCAGTAGTCGAACTCCTCCCAGACGGGCTGCCCGTCGACGCGAGCGATCAAGAAAGCAGGGATGGTGAAGATGGCACCGGCTACCAGAGCCTCTCCCACCGACGCGGCTGTCCGAGCGATATTCTGTTCCAGCACGTTGCCCCGCAGGAACGGCAACCGGAAGGCGGCGATCGCCACGACCGCAGCTGGAAAAGTCGCCGAGATCGTCAACCCGGCCTTGAGGCCAAGATAGGCGTTGGCCGCGCCCAGAACCACCGCCATCAAGATTCCGAGAACTATCGCCTTGAGGGTGAACTCCGGAAGGTCGGTCTCCGCAGGAATGTACGGAGTGAACCGTTTCGAGGACATACTTCCCCCTTCTGCCGGGATGAAGATTGGTCGGGGCGAGAGGATTTGAACCTCCGGCCTCACGGTCCCGAACCGTGCGCTCTACCAGGCTGAGCTACGCCCCGAAGGAACCACGCACCGGACTCGCTCGCCCGCCCAGGTTCTGAGTCGGGCGAAAAGCACGGGAGATACGCGGAAGAATACCCCCGGCGCCGGGTACGGTCAAGAAGGGCCCGCGGGTTCCGATCCGCAAGATATCCGACTCGGCATGCGATAGACTTTCCCGACAACTACACGCCAACCTGCCGAAGGGGGGAAAGGATGTCGATTCAAACGCTCAACGAGCTATTTCTCAAGGCGGCGAGCCATGAGATGCCCAACCGTCTGCTGCACAAGACCGGGGGCAGCTTTCAGCCCATATCGACTTCCGAATTGGTGGATCGGGTTCAGCGATTGGCCAAGGCTCTGCAGGAGTTTGGCGTCCAGAAAGGCGATCGGGTAGCGCTGATGGCAGAAAACGGCCCGCACTGGCCGACTGTCGATTTCGCCACGCTCTGTTCTGGGGCCGTCCTGGTACCGATCTACCCGACGCTGACCCCCGACCAGGCTGCCTACATCGTCAACGACTGTGGGGCCAGGACCGTTTTCGTCGAAGGCGACCAGCGGTTGCAAGGCCTGCTGGAGCATCGACACGAGATGCCGAATGTGACGCGATTCGTGCTCATCGGCAGCGAGGGCGGCCATGCCGGCATGCCCACCCTCGAGCAACTCATGCGCGAGACCGAGCCGATGGCCAAAGAGGAATTCGAGGCCAGTGCCCGTTCCGCCCAGCCCGACGACGTGGCGACCTTCATCTATACCAGCGGCACCACCGGCAAACCGAAGGGTGTGGTCCTCAGCCACAACAATATCGCCTCCAACGTGGTCAACGCGCTGAAGATGATGGACATCGAGGATGGCTGGACGGCGATCTCCTTCCTACCGCTGTCGCACTCCCTGGAGCGGATGGTCGACTACATCTATTTCTACCGCGATGTGAGCATCGCCTATGCGGAGTCGGTTCAGGCGGTGGCCAAGAACTTCCTGGAGGTCAATCCCCACGTCTTCGTCTCCGTGCCACGGGTCTACGAGAAGATCTCGGCCAAGGTGCAGGAGAATGTGGCCTCGAGCTCGCCCCTGAAGCAGAAGATCTTTCGCTGGGCGGTCGATGTCGCCCACCAGGCACTGCCCGATCGACTCCAGGAGAGACAGCCTTCCGGGATGCTCGGCCTCAAGCTCCGCCTGGCGGACAAGCTGGTGTTCGGCACGATCAAGGCCCGCCTGGGGACGAACTTCGAATTCGCCATCTCCGGCGGTGCCCCTCTATCGCGTGACCTGGCCGAGTTCTTCTGGGGTGCCGGAATCCAGATCTTCGAAGGCTACGGGCTCTCCGAGACCTCCCCCGTCCTGACCGTGAACGCCAAAGGCCGGGTCAGGCTCGGCGCCGTCGGGGCTGCCATCCCAGAGACCGACCTACGCATAGCCGATGACGGTGAGATCCTCGCCCGTGGACCCCAGATCATGAAGGGCTATCACAACCTGCCGGAGCAGACCGCCGAGGCCATCGACTCCGAGGGCTGGTTTCATACCGGCGACATCGGCGAGATCGACAGCGATGGATTCCTCAAGATCACCGACCGCAAGAAGGAGATCATCGTCAACGCCTACGGCAAGAATGTGGCCCCGGCACCGATCGAGAACGCTCTCAAAGCCAGTCGATTCATCGGTCAGGCCGTAGTCATAGGGGATCGCCGAAAGCTGCTGGCAGCGCTGCTGGTCCCCGATTTCGAGACCCTCCAGGCATGGGCCATTCAGCAGAGCATCGAGGCCGACGACGTGCCGGCCCTGCTCGGTGCCGAAGAAGTCCAAGCGCTCTTCACCGACGAGATCAAGACCGTCAACGAGGGCCTGGCGCGCTACGAGCAGATTCGGATCTGGGAGCTGCTGCCGGCCGATTTCACCATCGAGACCGGCGAGCTGACACCGACCCAGAAGATCAAGCGTCGAGTCATCAGCAAGAAGTACTCTGGAGTCATCGACCACCTCTACGAGGGCAGTGAGCCCTCCTAGGCTCGCCGCGAGTTTCGAGAGGTGCCCTGAATGTCCCCGGCTTTCGATCTGGAAGTGCCCCCGAGCGGTCTGGCGACACTGGTCTTCGATCTACCGGGCAAGAAGGTCAATGTCTTCACGCGGCCGGTGCTCGGCGAGCTCGAAGAGCTCATCGAGAACTTGCTCACCCGAACGGACATCCGGTGCCTGGTGCTGCTTTCAGGCAAACAGGGCAACTTCGTGGCGGGTGCCGATATCGACGAGATTGCCGACGTAACCGACCCGGCGGAAGCCGAGCAGGGCGCCCGTTTGGGACAGCGCCTGTTCCAGGACTGGAATGGACTGGCGTTTCCTACGATCGCAGCTATCCAGGGAACCTGTGTCGGAGGGGGCACAGAGCTCTCGCTGGCCAGCGACTACATCCTCATCAGCGATAGAAACGATGTGCGAATCGGCCTCCCCGAGGTCCGCATTGGCATCGTACCGGCCTGGGGCGGGTGTAGTCGGCTTCCACGACGCACAGGACTGGCCTCGGCTCTCGACATCATCGTCGGCGGCAAGTCCGTCGATGGGAGGAAGGCTCTCAAGATCGGCCTGGCTGACGCCTTGCTGCCGGACGCGACCTTCCTGTACGAGGTACGCCGTTTTGCGGAGGGTGTTCTGGAAGGCCGACCCCCCTCGAAGAAGCGCGGCGACCTCAAGTCGACCCTGCTCGACAGCAACCCGATTGGACGCAATATCGTTTTCGGTCAGGCCCGGAAGCAGGTGCTGAAACGCACGGGCGGGCACTACCCGGCGGCCCTGCGAGCCATCGAGGTCGTCGAGGTCGGCATGCGACGCGGTCTGGAAGCCGGGCTGCGAGCCGAGGCACGAGCTACCGGTGAGCTTGCGGTCTCGCCGGTCTGCAAGAACTTGATCCACATCTTCAAGATGATGGAGGCCTCGAAGCGCGAGGATGTGGCCGTCGAAGGGGACCAGCAGCCGATTCGCGAAGCCGCCGTGTTGGGGGCTGGCGTCATGGGCGGTGGGATCGCACAGATCCTCGCCGACCAGGCGGCGATTCCGGTGCGCCTCAAGGACCTGGGAGCCACCCCCCTGGCCACCGGAATGGCCCACGCCAACGAGATCTTCCAGCAACAGGTGAAGCGGCGGCGACTGACTCGTCCACAGGCTGCCGAGAAGATGAACCTGCTGCTGCCTTGCCTCGACTATTCGGGCTTTCAGCGGGTCGATATGGTCATCGAGGCAATCGTCGAAGAGCTGGGAATCAAGCAGAAGGTCTTCGCCGAAGTGGCCGCGCACGTCGGTCCCGAGGTTGTGCTGGCCTCGAACACCTCGTCGCTCTCCATCGACCTGATCGCTCGAGATACCCCGAAGCCCGAGAGGGTCGTCGGCATGCACTTCTTCAACCCGGTGCACAGGATGCCTCTGGTGGAGGTCATCGAGGGACCGAAAACGAACTCCCGCGCCCTGCAGATCGTCGTCAAGCTGTGTCGAAGATTGCGCAAGACCCCGGTGGTGGTCCAGGACGGGCCCGGGTTTCTCGTCAACCGGATCCTCACGTTCTACATGACCGAAGCGCTATGGCTGCTGGACGACGGTCACGCAATCGAAACGATCGATGGGGCCATGACCGATTGGGGAATGCCCATGGGACCGCTGGCGTTGATCGACGCGGTGGGCATCGATGTCTCTGTAAAGGTCTCCCACATCCTGGCCGAGGCCTTTGGGAAGCGACTCGTCCTACCAGGCTGGGTCGACACCCTGGCCAGACCCGATCGGCTGGGGATCAAGACCGGTTCGGGTTTCTATCTCTACGAGGGACAGGCGCGGTCGAAGCCGGATCCGGCCATCTATCAGATGCTGGGCCTACCGACCCCTGACGATGAATCCGACCAGGGGCATCTGGTGGATCGTATGGTCTTGCCCATGGTCAATGAGGCGAGCCGGTGCCTCGCAGAGGGCGTGGTGCAGAATCCTTCTGACCTCGATCTTGCAATGATCATGGGAACCGGCTTTCCGCCGTTTCGCGGTGGCCTATGCCGGTGGGCCGACTCACAGGGACTCGAGCACCTGGCTGCGGTCCTGCAGCAGCTCACAGAACGAGTTGGAGAGCGTTTCAGCCCTTCGGAGGCGCTGGTCGAAGCCATCGAGGGTGGTGGCCTCTACGCCACCTACAGCTAGATGGCCATCGACCCTTCGCCTCGATCCAGGATCCGGGGTGTCCACAACAGATGTCAATCACTGGGTCCCCTGGTAGACATATCGATGCAGCCCCCCAGAACGCTCCATCCAAACCCGCAATCCAGCTCACTGTGGCCAGCGCTATCGGCAGGCGTTCATCCGAGAGGCTGTGACTGGCCCGCAAATTGCAGTTGACAGCAGTCCGTATCACTACGACCCAGATCGGCTACCGACCTTTCCGTCACCGACCCTGGGGAAATATCCAGCAAGGAGTCCTTCGAAATGCGACCACTAACCTGCCTGACGACTGCCTTCGTTGTCGCGCTGATAATTCCGCAGATCTCGTTGGCCCAGGATGAGCCCCAGTCCGAATTCAGCGGTCAGATCGATGTAACCGAGGTGCTCCTCGACGTGCTGGTCAGCGACTCGTCCGGCAATGTCATCGTGGGGCTGCAGCCGGATGACTTTATCGTCAAGGACGGTGACGAGGCGGTCGAAGTCACTTCGGCCACCTTCTACAGCAACCGCCGTTTCGTGGAATCGGCACAGGTGGCAGAGCGACTGGGAGTGCAGCCGGACGAGGTACCTTCGGACCGCTTCTTCATCCTTTTCTTTCACGACCAGCGCTTCGAGGACCCCTCGATCACAAGCAACGTTCTGGACGCTCTTCGTTGGGCGAAGATCTGGGTCGAAGAGGAGACCCTGGCCTACGATTACGTGGCCGTCCTGAGCTACGACGTCAAGTTGAAGATCCACCAGGACTTCACCCTCGATCGCCAGGAGCTTGTCGATGCCCTCGTGAGCGTCGCCAAGATGAGGGACCCAGAAAGCACCTGGCCGTCACGGACCGCGATGCATGAAGGGCCTTCTCTGCGCCAGAACCTGCCGCAGGGAAAAGAGCTCCGAAGGCAGACTCGCCGCGTCTACAGCGGTTTGTCCCTGACTGCCGAAGCTGCGGGCCACATCGTCGGCCGCAAGAACATGCTGCTCTTCAGCTTCGGATTCGGAGACCAGAACGACTTCGGGACCTTCTACCCCGACCCCCGCTACTACCCTCCCATGATGCAGTCGTTGAACAACAACAACGTCGCGGTCTACGCCATCTCGTGGTTCAGGAATCTAGGCGAGGCGTCCGCCGGACAGGATCAGATTGAAAACGTCCTCAGCCTGTTGGCTTCCGACACCGACGGTATCTACTACTTCAATTTCGTCAACTTCCAGACGCCGCTCATCAAGGTAGTCGAGGACAACAACGGCTACTACCTGCTGAGCTACAGTGCGGAGCACGAGAAGGGTCGAAAAGGCTACCAGAAGGTCGAGGTCAAGACTCGCAATCCGGAGTTCAAGGTCCGCGGACGCAATGGGTACCTCTACGGACAGTAGGGACACTAGTCGTCTGCAGGTGAAACGGTCGAGCCTTGCTGCAATCCGCTGCCGCCTTCGGATTCGAGGTCGAGCAGGATCACGGTGATGTTGTCGACGCCGCCACGGGCATTGGCATGCCGAATCAGTGCGGCGCATCGATCTTCGAGACTCTCGTCAGTCACCAGGTGGGACCGGATCTCCTCGTCGCTCAACATCGTGGTCAGACCGTCCGAACAGAGCAAAAAGAGATCCCCCGATTCCACCTCGATCTCCTGCACGTCCACATCGACGTCGTGCTCGCCGCCAATCGCCCGCGTCACGACACTCTTGAGCGGATGCGAACGAGCCTGATCCGGCGA
>JAUWSP010000355.1 GCA_030610025.1 Acidobacteriota bacterium
TCGTAGGTATTGAATTGCCCCTCCTCGAGGCTGACCAGTTCCCCACGGTCTTGAAGAATGAAGCCCAACCCATCCGGCGAGAGGCCAGTGCCCATTCCCCGGTAGTTCGACTGGATCAGGGAGACCATATTGCGGTCGGCGTCGGCGACGCTCAGGTAGATCGTATCGCCTGCCTCCAGTGCCGGGTTGCCCGCCTCGTAACTGTCTGCCGCTCGGTCCAGGTCGATGAGCTGCCTTCGTTGAGCCGCGTACTCCTTGGAGATGAGCTCCTTGACCGGGATGTCGTTGAAGTCCGGATCCGCATACCAGCGGGCCCTGTCCTCGAACGCTAGCTTCTTGGCCTCGACGAAGAGATGGACGTAGTCGGCGCTACTGAATCCCATGCCCGACAGGTCGTAGTGTTCGAGAATATTCAGGATCTGCAAGGCGGCAATACCCTGACCATTGGGGGGCAGTTCCCAGACCTCATAGCCCCGATAGTCGGTAGAGACCGGCTCCACCCAGGTGGAGGTGTGCTCTGCCAGATCGCGGTATGAAAGGAAGCCGCCCTCCCGCTTCATGAACGCATCGATCGTACGAGCGATGTCACCTTTATAGAAGGCCTCCCGTCCGCCGTCCGCGATCTTCTGGAGCGTCGCTGCCAGAGCCGGATTGCGGAAGATCTCTCCCTTCCGAGGCGCCCTTCCATCCGGCATGAAGACCTCTCGAAAACCGGCCCACACCTCGAGTGTCGGAACACTGCGCTGCCAGTAGTACGCAATCAACTCACTGACCGGGAACCCCTCCTCGGCATAGCGGATCGCCGGCGCCAGGACCTGTTGGATCGGCAGCTTGCCAAATCGTTCGTGCAACTCGAACCAGCCGTCCACCGCCCCAGGCACGGTAACCGGCAGGGGACCATGACTGGGTATCGACTCCAGACCCTGCTCACGAAACCACTCCAAAGTGAGCGAATAGGGGGAACGCCCACTGGCATTCAGGCCATGTAGCTTTCGACTCTTGGCATCCCAGACGATGGCGAACAGGTCACCGCCGATCCCATTCCCAGTGGGCTCCACGAGACCCAGCATGGCATTGGCGGCAATAGCAGCATCGACAGCGTTACCACCCTGTTTCAGGATATCGAGGGCTACCTGCGTGGCCAGCGGCTGACTGGTAGCCGCCATGGCGTGAGTGGCGATGACTTCAGATCGGGTCGCGAAAGTCTTGCCGGTAATCCGGTCGGCGGCGTTCAGACTGCCCGCCGCCAGGGCGAGACATCCCGTCAGCATCAGGAGTCGCTTCATGAAATCCATCCTTAAGTTGTTTGACGAAAAGACACCTTATCGGGACCCATCCCGATCCAGACCGTCGAAGAGGCTCGAGACTTCCTGGCCCGCCAGTCAGACTAGTCGGTCGTTCGATCCAGCACCTCCCGCGGGATCTTCCACCCCACGGGTTCGCCGTCGCAGAAAACTTCTCCGTCGCTGTCTGCCTCGAACTCGACGACGTCGTCCGACTCCCAGTCCTCTGGAGATCGCAGGGCGTAGCCACTCTCCGTCCCGCAGACCAGGAACTCACGCCCATCCGGAGATTTCCAGGCGATGGCCTGGGTCTCCCGATCGAACGCATCGCGGTAGCGCACGTTGGAACTACCCATCGACGCCTCCTTTCGTTGCAGACCAGCCGTGGCCAAACGGCCAGCCTCTACTTCAACCATAGGGGAAGACCCGAGATGGGTCAAACATACCAAGAGGTAGAGCGGGCTCTACCCACCCTGTTAGCTTCAGATCCCGGAGCTCAAGCCACCGAAGACGAAGACCAGCTGGGCCAGGCCCGCCAGCAGCCCGAGCACTCCTCCCATCAGAATGAGCTTCAACTCGTCTTCCTGAAAGCAGGGGCGCAGCAAGTCCTGGAATTCATCGGGCGGTAGATCGGCCATCCTCTCCTCCAGCAGCTCCCCTAGAACCTCGGCCCGATCCTCATTGAAGCCCCAGTCCTTGAAGGACTCGATCGAGACCTCGACCGCCTTGTCTCCCACGGACTCCCGGATGTCCTCCAGGCGGGAGCCAACTGTGAGCTCCGCAGCTGGCAAGAAGCTCCCCAGGGCCTCGTCCGCTATGGGCTCGATGTGGCGTTTGATCAACGCCTCGACCTGTTCGGACTTGGGGCCTGTCAACATCGCCTCGATGATCTGCCGCAAGGTCACCACTTCTCTGGTGACGAGATGGGTCCAGACAGCCGCCACCTCCCGCTGACGCTTCAGGAAGAGACCCTGAACCGTCCACGGCCCGATTCTTTTCGGATGCAGAGGTCGGAAGATCAGGTTGATGGCGATCCAGTTCGTGGCATAGCCGACCAACCCACCGAAAAACGGCAGGACCCACCACCCCTTGTAGAAGATCCAGACGGCCAATTGGGCGAGACCGAAGATGAAGCCGAAGTAGAGACCGGACCGCACGATGAACTTGAACTCCTCTTCACCCGACTCGAGGAACAATCGGTTCAAGAGGTCTTTGTCCCCTTCGAGCAGGGTCACCAACATGTGCTTGAAGTCCACCAGATCCTCGATCTGATCACCGACCTCGTGCATCAGATCGTGCACCAGGGCGGGCATTTCCTCGTGCACCCCGGAGTAGATGCGGCTCTTGACCATGGAGGGCAGGGCGCGCCACAGCGAGCCGTTGCCGCCATAGAACATGATCTCGTCAGTGTAGCCATCGAGACGGGGCTCGATCACCTCGGTGATGTGATCGGCCATCACTTCGGGATCCATGTGGCGGAAGATCTCGCCCAACGTCCCGAGACGAAACATGGTTGATTCCGCGAAGATTCCGGCCATCTTGCCCGCCTTGGACGGGATGATCCCCTGCCAGCCGAGGAACGGCCGAATACCGCGGAACTCCAACGGCAGAAAAGTCAACTTGATCGCCACCCAGTTGGTAGCCCAGCCCACGATTCCCGCCACGAACGGAATCGAGACGTGCTTCCAGAATTCGAGATCGCGCAAGAGATCCATGGGTTCGAGCTCGAAAAGGGCCGCCGCAATCACTGCCTCTCAGCGAGCTCCAGCATGGCCGAGAACTCCTCGTGAAATCCGGCCGCGATGGCCTCGGGATCGGACACCAGTCCCTCGTCGGTGGCGATGCCGACTCGGACCTGGCCGGCGTAGCTGGCGATGGCAATACCCATACCCAACCTGCCGGATTGCGGTACCCAGAAGACAAAACTCCGAATCGGCCTGCCTGAGAGGTACAGGGTCTCTCGAGGACCAGGGACATTGGTGAGAACAGCCGTTCCCTTGGTGCCGAAAATCCTCAGCACCAGCTGCTGAATCGTCTTCGGCGAGGCGCCCAGGGCGCTGAGCACCTGCAAGACGACTACCGGCTCGAAGGAGCGTTTCAGCCGACTCATGCGGCGCTGGAGCTCCGCCAGGCGTTCCCTGGGATCCTCGATGCCGACGGGCAACGAAAGAAATACGAGACCGAACTGGTTACCCAGCTGCGCCATCTCCTCCAGAGGTCTCAGGCTCACCGGAACGATGGCTCGAAAGCTCAGCTTTGGCTTTACGGGTCCCTGACGGGCGAGATAGCGCCTTAGGCCGCCAGTCACGGCATTGGTCAGAACATCATTCATGGTGCCACCGATTGCCTGCCGAATCCGCTGCACGTCATCCAAGGAGACCGGGTCGGTCCAGGCTGCCCTTTTTGGCACACCCAGGCGACCCTTGAACACCGTACGCGGATCCGGAGGCCGCACCGCCATCCGGCCGAAAGTCGGAACGAAGACTCCGCTCTTGACCCACTTGCTCACCGCCGCGAGCTTCTCGGCCGGCCCAGTCAATAGCCTGACCGCAGCCGGCATGACCTGCTCGAGGTAGCGACGAGCCTCCTCCCTGCTGGGTGGCTCTGCGCCGAAAAGGGCCCTCAGTGGATTGACGGACTCCCCCGCTGCCTCCGCCCTCGACTCTTCGAGCGACTCCAACTCCGTAATCGATAGGAGCACCAGCATGAGTACCACTCCGTCGCCCATACAGTGATGAAGGCGCCAGAGAAGCACGCTGCCACCTTTGTAGTTGTGAACCAGATGACACATCCACAGCGGTCTCGAGCGGTCCAGGGGGGAGCTCA
>JAUWSP010000591.1 GCA_030610025.1 Acidobacteriota bacterium
TCGGAGAAGTCTTCGAACACCCGACACTGAAAGGGGCCCAGCTTCACATCGAGGCCCCAGGAGTCCAGGTCCGTCGATCGAAGCAAGAACTCCTCACCCGAGACCCGGTCGTTGAAGCGCAGCATGAGGCGTCGAGCGGAGCCTACCTTCAGGCCCTCACTGAGCTTTGTTGTTCTGAGAGGTCCAAGACGACCATCGCCGGAGGTGACTTCGCGGAATGGTACCGACTCGTGCAAGCGGATTTTCGTGTCCCTCTCGCTGTTGTTGAACAGCACGACGACCCGTTCCTGCTCGGTACCGTTGGCAAAGGCAAAAACATCCTCATTGCCATGTCCCGTACCGTCGACACAATCGAAGAACAGGAACCTCTCGACGCCGGCAAAGAGCTCTCGCCGATGCAGCAGAGGGGCTATCTGCCACCGGTGGCGCGCTATCATCGCCTCATCAGCGGGCTCCTCCCGGTAGGCCTGGGCGTACTCCATGCCGTACTTCTCGCCGAGTCCCTCGACCTGACCGTGGCCAAACATGGGTAGCCCGGGAAGTGTCGCCATCAGCGTGCACACACCGAAGTAGAAGTCCTCACGCCCGAACTGGTCGACCGCCGTTGCCTCGTCCGGGTTGCTCATGAAATTGACATAGCGCCCGAGGATCCGCGGGTCGTATTCCAGGGTCTCCTTGACAAGCGCTCTGTACTCGGCGTTCTTCCGGTCCCGGAGCATATTCCTGAAGGCGCTATTGTAGACGCGATGCATTCCGAGCGAACGAACGAAGTAGCCCTCCATCAGCCAGAAGGCCTCGGCCATCAGCAAGGTGTCGGGTGCTTCGGCGCTGACACGGTCCACGACCTCGCGCCAGAACTCCTCCGGCATGTAGCGGTCGAACTCGGCCTTCGAGAGTCCCCGCTCGGCCCGCGAAGGAATCGCACCCGAATCACCGGGCTGCGGGAACCACAAGCGTTGAAAGTGCTTCTTGGCCAGGGTCATCGCCGCATCGAATCGAATCACCGGAAACCGCCGAGCTACACTGAGGATCGTCTGGATCACGGCCTCCCTCAGCTCGGCGTTGAGATAGTCCAGCTGGGCCGTGTCGTTCCACGGCATCGAGGTGCCATCGTTGCCGTGGTAGATGAACAGGGTCTCGCCGCTGCTTCGATCGAGGCGCTTGAAGACGACCGCTGCATCGGTGCGGTCCCAGTAGTGATCCTCCAGGAAAATCCCGACCCGAGGAGAGGGCGAAAGATCGGGACCTTCGAAACTGTAGCTCGGGAAGGGGCAGGATGCCTCACCCAGGAACCAGTCGGGCTGCTCCAGAAGCCAATCGGAGTCGACTCCCGTGTGGTTGGGCACCATATCCGCGGCAAGACGCATCCCATGTCTCGCGGCGCGCTCCTTCAGCACACTCAGCGCCGTCTCTCCACCCAGATTCTCGGCTACCTGGTACCGCCTCAAAGAATAGGCAGACGCCATCGCCTCGGGATTGCCCGCCTGACGCTTGATGCGCTCGGAGGCCAGGCTGCGCTCCCAGATGCCAATCAACCAGAGGCTGGTAAAGCCTGACCGCGCCAGGCTCTCGAGGGCTTGATCCGGGATCTCGTCGAGTCTGCGAATGGGCCGCCCATGGGCCTTGGAGAGCTGATCGAGCCAGACGAAGACGTTCTTGGCGACCAGCACCAGCTCCGGCATCCAGGCTCCATCCTGGCTGTAGCTCGCCTGCCCACCTTCGGATTCGGGGGGTAGTGCCGGTGCTTGAATCGGCCCGGCACCCCCTGCGAACCTGGGAGCTTCTTCTTCGGCAATGACATCGATGCTCAGCTGAATCTGCCCCTCGAGTCCGGAGAGCAGCTTGCCCCACCGATCCAGAAGCCAGCGGAGTTGTTGACCGATGGAATCGGGAGCTGCCCTATAGGGGGCCCACAGCATGGCAAGCAGGCTCTCATCCTGGTCGTCGAGACCCGGAAGGCTGGCCAGAAGCTTCTCCACGGCGGATGAAAAGGTCTCGAACAGGGGCCCTTCAACGAGCTCGCAGTCGTGAAGCAGGTCGATTTGCGGCTTGACGGCGGGATTCGAGTGGATCAACCAGAAGACCAGGAGCTCCCTGAAGACCTCCTGCCGGTCGGTCACTTCTCGGCTGGCGTCACCCCTGATCTCCGCATCTGGCGACACCACAGAGTCGATCGACAGGAACTCCGCCGCAAACCGGTCGAGCATCTCCTGCAGTGCCTCGTCGCCCATCTGGAGTGCCAGGACCTCGAGAGCCCGATGCAGGAACCTCGAATCTCGGCTCTGCAGATAGCCACCGACCAATCGCTGCCACACTTCTTCCAGGAGAGCCAGGCCGTGGAGCGTGCCGCCACTCGGGGCCGCAGCAGCGACACCCCTGTCCCTGGCAATCAACCTCAGCCGATACGCCAGATCACGGCTGGACTGGGCCGTGCGGAGCTCGACTCCACCTTTGGAAGCCCCAGAGCCGGAGATGAATCCGAGCTGTCGCCGCAACGGGTCAGACAGAAAGAGTTTCATTCA
>JAUWSP010000579.1 GCA_030610025.1 Acidobacteriota bacterium
GTCCCCGCAACACCTGATTGGCGAGCTCGATGACTCGAGAGCCCGCTTGACAGCGAGGCTGCATCTGGCCAGAATTTCGTGGTTCGTAGCGCAATTCGCGGATACCCTGATCTTCGGGCTACAAGTCGAGCCAGCCTTTCCGGACTCACTCGAGCTGCCCGCCCGAAGGACGCCTGAATCCGCCCTCGGACCGACATCAGTGAGACTGCTATGTCAGAGAGATACACAATCCTGGAGATGACGGTCAACGGCGAGAAACAGACCGTCTCCTTCCCCACCCATCACACCCTGCTAGAGGTCCTACGCGAGCAACTGCGACTCACCGGCACCAAGCACGGTTGCGAGTTGGGTGAGTGTGGCGCCTGCACAGTGCTGGTGGATGGTCGACCTGTTCTGTCCTGCCTGGTCCTGGCCGCGCAATTGGCGGGCAGCGACATCCAGACCGTGGAAGGTATGCAGGAAGCCAATGAGCTTCATCCACTCCAAACCGCGATTGCCGATCTCAATGCCGCGCAGTGCGGCTATTGCACTCCCGGCATCGTGATGGCGTCGATGGCGTTGCTGCAATACGAGAAGGCGCCAACCAGGGATCAGATCGAGGCGGCTCTGGCAGGCAATCTCTGCCGCTGTACCGGCTATCACAAGATCGTCCAGGCCGTGGAGGCGGCGGCGGCTCGCCTTCGGGGCGAAGATGAGCCCTACTCACCCGAGATCCTCCATGGCTCTCCTCCACCTTCCTCCGATGCCAGCTGAAACCACCAGACAAGGAACCTGAGAGGTACTTCACCAGCGCCATGGAAGATCCCAAGATTCGCGACCAGGCAGCTCCCTTCGACTCCATATCGGGTCGATACGTGGGCCGGCCGTTCCGCCGGGTCGATGGCAGGGACAAGGTCAGTGGCGTCACTCGCTTCGCCGACGACCTCGATTTCCCTCGCATGTGTCACCTCCGGTTGGTGCGCTCCAGGATCCCCCATGGCAGGATCACCTCCATCGACTTCGAACAGGCCCAGCGAGTCGAAGGGTTTCTCGGTAGCCTGGTCGGATCCCAGATGCCCGAGACCTTCGGGATTCTGCCCGTTTCGCAGGATGAGCACGCACTCTGTCTCGACCGGGTCCGATTCGTCGGCGACCCGGTAGCGGCGGTGGCGGCGACCTCCGAAGACGCGGCCTATGAGGCCGCTCTTCGGGTCGAGGTCGACTACGAGCCTCTGCCGACCATCGCTTCGGTCGAAGAGGCCCTATCCAATCGGGAGCCCCGCATCCACGACTACGGCGACGAGGGCAATATCCACAAGAGGGTGTCCCTGAGGTTCGGCGACCTCCAAAGCGGCTTCGAGGAGGCCGCCATGACCCTGGAGGATCACTTCTTCTATGAAGGCAACAATCATCTGGCGCTGGAGCAGCATGCGACCGTTGCAGTACCGGAAGATGTCGATCGAATCACCGTCTACTCTTCGACCCAGACGCCTCATTACCTGCACCGCGCCCTCACCCGGGTCCTCGGACTACCCGCTGCCCGCATCCGGGTGATCGCCTGCCCCAACGGCGGCGGATTCGGCGGCAAGAGCGATCCCTTCAACCACGAGATCGTCGCCGCGAAGATGGCTCTCGAGCTGGGAAGGCCGACCAAGATCACCCTCGACCGCGAAGAGGTCTTCTACTGCCACAGAGGGCGACATCCGGTGTCGATGAAGATCCGAACCGGCTTCTCGAAGGCTGGAGCGATCACGGCCCAGCACCTCCAGACCGCTCTCGACGGCGGTGCCTACGGTAGCTACGGAGTGGCCTCCACCTACTACACGGGAGCCCTTCAGACGGTCACCTACTCCCTGCCCCGCTATCAGTTCGATGGCGTGCGCTGCTTCACGAACAAGCCGCCCTGTGGTCCCAAACGAGGCCACGGCACACCCCAGCCACGTTTCGCGTTCGAGGTCCATCTGGACAAAGCAGCGGAAAAGCTGGGCCTCGACCCGGCCGATCTGAGACTGGCCAATCTCGCCAGTCCGGGCCAGGTGACCGCCAATTGGCTTCGATTGGGCACGATCGCACTGCAACGGTGCATCGAAGCGGTTGTCGAAGGTAGCGACTGGCGCGAGCGGCGAGGCAAGCTCCCTTTCGGTCGTGGCCTCGGGTTGGCCTGCGGCGCCTATATGTGTGGCGCTGGGCTTCCCATCTACTGGAACCACCTCCCGCAGTCTGGAGTACAGCTCAAGCTCGACCGTTCTGGCGGCATCGCGTTGTTCTGCGGCGAGACCGAGATCGGGCAGGGCTCCGACTCGGTGCTGGCCGCACTGGTAGCCGATGTTCTCGGGGTGGACTTGAAGGACATCCGGCTCTGCGTGGCCGACACCGATCTGACGCCAGTGGACCTGGGCAGCTACTCGTCCAGGGTAACCCTCATGGCCGGCAATGCCGCACTCCAGGCGGCCACACGGGCTCGCGAGCTCATCGCCTCGGCGGTTGCCGAGCGCCTCGAGACGCCGCCAGAGGCCCTTGTCTTCGCGAATCGCCGGGTATTCGATTCGGCGGATCCGGAGGGTGGCCTGAGCTTCGAGGATGCGGTAATCACGGCCGAGGCCCGGTTCGGAACCCTGAGCACGGTCGGCTCGTACATCCCACCGCGCTCGCCGGGA
>JAUWSP010000568.1 GCA_030610025.1 Acidobacteriota bacterium
CCTACCTGGATATCTATGGCTTCGACAAGGAACAGGTGACCACCATGTTCCGCGGCACCCTGCGGAACCTGGGTCACTGCAAGCTCTACACGAACATCATCCGATTGGGGCTTATCGAGGCCGAGCCTGAGTATGACGTCGCTGGACTGACCTACAAGGGTCTGATGGAGAAGCTCTTCGGCGCCCCGCTCGAGGAGACCATCCCCGCCAAGCTCGGTGTCGACCCCGCCGATGCACCGACCGAGGCGCTGCGCTACATCGGCATGCTCTCCGACGAGCCCATCGACGCCGAGAAGGCCTCGATGCTGGATCTGATGGCCGGCTGCATGGCAAAGACCCTGGTCTACAAAGAAGGCGAACGCGACATGCTGCTGCAGCGCCACGATTTGACGTTCACCTACCCAGAAGATCGGCGAGAGTGCGTTACGGCCATCATGGTCGACTATGGAATACCTGGCGGAGATTCATCGATGGCCCGCACGGACTCCCTGCCAGCCGCCATCGGAGCCAGGATGATCCTCGAGGGCAAGATCACGATTCGTGGCGTTCAGATCCCGATCATTCCCGACATCTACGTGCCCGTCCTGGATGAACTGGAGACTCTCGGGATCGGTTTCGAGGAGACTCGCGAAGCGGTCTGAGCACCGAATCGCTGGGAACAGAAGAACGAAGTGCGGGGCCGCCGACCGATTCGAAGGTTGGCGGCCTCGGTCTTATCTTGGCGTCCCTTTGTGCCCTTTGCCTTCAACTCCAGGAGTCCGGTAGGCTCAAACCCTCCTCGAGGACCCCGTGACCATGACTACGCCTGAGAGAATCCTTCGTTTCCTGAGTGTCCTGGCTGTTGCCAGCGTCATCGCTCTCGGCCCTCTGTGGGCGCAGGAGGGCGAGCCCTCAGCCGGGGCTACGCCCGCAGCCAGCGACACCACCGCGGCGGACCGGTTGGAGCAGACCCGGCAGGAGATGACTACCAGCCTCTCGAGGCTCGAAGCGCACCGGCAGGAGCTTTCCGTCAGGGAGCAAGCGATCCCACAGGCCGGGGTCGATCTGGCGGCCGCCGAGGAAAGCGGCGATCCGCAGAAGATCGAGGCCGCCGAGCAGGCTCTCGAGGTTGCCGAGGATCGGGTCTTGGGTCTTCACGAAGACATTGCAGCCGAGCAGCAGCTCTACGACCGGGCGGCGCAACGATTCCAGATTGCGCGGGAGCAAGCCGACCTGACCATCGCCGAAGAGTCTCAGCAGTCAGCTCAGGACGATTCCGGAGCTGCCCTCCTCGAAACGATCCAAAGACGAGGTCAGGTCAACCAGGCCGAACAGGAAGCTGACTTGGCCACGCAGCGCGTCGGTGCTCTGCGTGCCGAGATCGGCATCCTCGAAAACCGTCAGCAGAGCATCCGTCGCAACGCCGACCAGATCAATCAGTGGCTCGACGAAGGTCGCCAACTGGATCGAGACCGGCGGCAGCAGCTCACAGCGGACCGACAACGCCTGATCGAAGAGGAACGTCTCCTCGATGACCGCATGACCGACCTGCGGAATCGGCTCGTTCTGGCAGAGACCTCGCAACGCATCAAACAGGAAGCGGCAGACCGTGAATCCGCCAAGTACCGACGCTGGCAACGCCAGCTTCTCATTTCTCTGGCCTTGCTGTTGTCTGTCGTAGTTCTCCTTCTGCTTCTGCGATTCCTCGTGTCCCGCTATGTCGAGGACCCCGATCGTCGGTACGCCGCCAATCGGAGTCTGTCGATCGCCATGACTTTGGTATTGACCATCGGGCTGGCGATCATCTTTCTGCGCCAATTCCCACATCTATTCACGGGCATCGGTGTCGTCCTGGCCGGTGTGGCAATCGCCCTTCAAGAGGTCATCCTCTCCTTCTTCGGCTTCTTCGCCATTCGAGGGGCCCGCGGCTACAGGGTCGGAGACTGGGTCCGCATCGGGGAATCCTACGGCGAAGTCGTGGACATAGGCCTACTGGTCACCATTCTGGAAGAGGTGACACCCTTCGGTGTCATGGGGAATCAGGGAGGAGCCAAGACCGGAACGCTGACCTGGATCAACAACAACGCCATCTTCCGAGAGAAGATGACCAACTACACACGGGGATTTCCCTATATCTGGTGCGTCCTGGCCTACACCGTGACCTTCGAGAGCAACTGGGAGCGGGCCGAGGAGGTCCTGCGCCAGATCGCCGGTAGTCACGACGAGATACTCACCACGGCAAAGTTGGCCCGCAAGCGGGTCACGGAAGCCGCTTCCACTTTCGCCATCAAAGTCGACAACACGGCACCCAGAGTCCGCACCTGGACCGCCGACAGCGGAATCGAGCTGCGGCTGCGATTCATGGCCCACCCGCGCCGTCGCCGTGCCCTGATCGACGCCGTCAATCGAGACGTCATGAGGACCTTCTCCGCGGCCGAGGACATCGACTTCGCCTACAACACCCTGCGTGTGATCCCGACACCACAAGAGCACGACACCTAGCGACTGACTGCAGCTCCAGGGATTCTCGCCGAGTGCGAGTTGATCGGATCCGGAGGGCTATGGCGGGAAGTTCATCCGCTCGAGCAGGGTGGCGAAGCGGGGATCGTCACGCAGGTGATCGTACATCGGGTCGACCTTGAGCCAGAGGAGGAAATAGTCGCGCTCATCGTAGGCCCTGTCGAGCCACTCGAAGGCCGCGTCCGACTCGCCGAGGGCTCCATAGATCACTGCGATCATCGTGCCAGGCACATAGC
>JAUWSP010000519.1 GCA_030610025.1 Acidobacteriota bacterium
ACGACCATCATCTCGAGACCCTCTTCATCGCGGTAGAAGAGCTCGGTACCGTCCCGGGACCAGGCGGGCTCGGTTCCACCATCGGTCGAGATCTGCCACTTGCCGCCGAGGTCGGGGACCGATCGAACATACACTTCGCACCGTCCCGACTCATCGGACACATAGGCGAGCCAGCGACCGTCGGGAGACAGGTCCGGGAGCGCCTCCATGGCAGGCGAATTCAGGAGAGGACGCGCCTCGATGTCTTCTCCTGGCCGGAACATCATTACGTCCCACTTGGTTTCGGGATGGTCGTTCTGGTGCAGAAGGAGTATCTGGCCGTCCGCCGACCAGTCGGTGGGCTGTTGAGGGAGCTCGTTCTGGATGAGGCGCTCGGGGGAACCGCTCCCGTCCGCCGGTATCGTGAAGATACCGGCAATTCCCTCTGGCAGCATCGCTGGGAACGCTAGAGTCCGACCATCGGGTGTCCATTGCGGCCACCAGCCTTCGCCGTCAAGGGTCACCCGCGTGAAGGTGGCACGCTCGAGATCGTAGATCCAGATCTGCGGACCGGAGCCACTCGACTGTGAAGAAAGGGCGATACGGCGACCGTCAGGAGAAAACCGTGGGCCTTGAGCGCGCTCGAGATCGTCGCCAATGGGCGTTGCCACCCCCGTGCGGTCGACCCGTTGCAGCCGCACGGTGTTGGCGAGCATGGGACCGGAGAGGTAGGCCAGAGTTCCGTTCTTGGTGATCGAATAGTGAGCGATCGGCGGATCCCAGGGGAACCCCATGAGCACCCCGTCTACGACCGAAAAGGGGTTACCGAGGATCTCCCCACGCTCGGCGTCGAATCGAACGGCCATGAGAGAGCCGTCGAGCGGAAAAATGAGGTGTCCGGTAGGCACGTAACGGACGTTGCCGCCCTCCTCCAGCAATCTCTTGCGCGTCCCCGTCCTCGGGGAAAACAGCTCCACGCCCGTCGAGACTCCGGCGCCGTCGAGAATCGTGAAAACGACATCGCCGTTGGGGAGAACCTCCGGCCACAGAAGCCAAACCTCGCTCGTACTCCGTTCTGCAGCAAGGAAGGTCTCGGGCTCTCCGCCGTCGGCAGATACCCGCGACAGCCGATAGTCAGCATCCCCATAAATGATCGTGCCGTCATCGAGCCATGTGGCGCCGTGCACCTGGGGCGCCTTTGTGATGGGCCAGACCTTGCCGCCCGCGATAGGAGCTTTCCGAAGCTCGCCTTCGGCTTCGAAGCCCAGCCACTGTCCATCCGGCGAGAATAAGGGAGTCCTCGCCATCTCCGCCCCTTCGACCGTAACCGACTCGAGAGAGTCGAGGCGACGTAGGTAGATTTGACCTTGGGCCCCTTCGCCCGACACATAGGCCAACATCGTGCCATCGGGCGACAGCGCCATCAGCGGACTGCAGGGGTGCGCGCCGATGGCCAGCGGCTCGGTGTGAGGGGCGAACCTGACCACCTCCGGGTCAGCGACAGGTGCCTGCGGTCGCATCGCCAGCCAGGCCACCATGACGAGGGAGACAGCAGCGACGGCCCAAGGCAGGGCTCGCTTCCATGGCGCAGCCGACCCGCGGGCTCCCAGCTCCAAGCCTGCTTGCTCGAGCGACGCCCGTTCGAGGGCCGCCTGGTCCGGAGCCTCATCGAGCTCCAACCAGACGTCGCCCATGTCGTGGATCCGATGCTTGAGGTCCTTGGCCAGACAGCGACGCAACAGGGTGCGCACCGACGCCGGCGTCGCCTGGGGCAGCGCGTCCCACTCGGGCTCGGCCCTGAGGATCGCCGCCAGCGTGTCGGAAATCGTGTCTCCCTGGAACGGTCGCTCGCCAGCCAGCATCTCGTACAGAACGCAGCCGAACGACCAGACATCGGTGCGCTTGTCGAGAGGCTTCATGCGGGCCTGCTCGGGCGACATGTAGGCAGCCGTTCCGAGAATCATGCCCGTCCGGGTCGCATCGGCAAGAGTCGGCGACTTGGAAAGGTCGGGTGACATCTCGCCCGCCGGCACCTCTTCCACGTAGACCTTGGCCAAACCGAAGTCCAACACCTTGACCTGGTCGTCGGGCGTGATCTTGATGTTCGCGGGCTTCAGGTCGCGATGAATGATGCCCTTGTTGTGGGCCGCCTCCAGCGCCTCGGCGATCTGGCCGGCGAACCCGAGAGCCTCATCCATCTCCAGGCGGCCCTCGATCCCGCTTCCCTCGAGCCGACCTGCCACCAATCGTTCCGCCAGAGTGTCGCCTTCGACCAGCTCCAGCACGAGGAAGCGCACGCCCTCGGCCTCTTCCAGGCTGTAGATCGAGGCAATGTGCGGGTGGTTCAGAGAGGCAAGAAGGTGAGCTTCGCGCTCCAGCCGCGCCAGTCGTTCGGGATCTTCGGCAAGCTCCGCCGGCAGCACCTTGATGGCGACGTCTCGCTTCAGGGTGGAGTCGTGGGCGCGATACACCTCGCCCATGCCGCCGGCCCCCAGCAGCTCGATAATCTCGTAGTGAGCGAGAGTGCGCCCGATCATCGCGCTTTGCCCTCCCAAGGAAAGTCAGACTATGAAATCTGAATTAGGAGCCCAATTCAAGATCAAGAAGGAAACGGCGGGAGGACGTGCGGATTTCAGACCAACCCGGTCATTTCAGATACACCCACTCATCGAAGAACGCGGACAGGTCTTTGCCGCTGGATTCTCCCATCGCCGCCTGGAAGTCCGCGGTCGTCACTGACTTGCCGAAGTACATGCGGGTGTAATGGCGAACGCCATCCCAGAAGGCCTGCTCACCCAACGTCTCGCGCAACAGGTGCAGTACGTAGGCGCCCTTGTGATAGACCAGTGTGCGGTCGGCGGAGGTGGGGCGATCCCAGTCGGGAAACACGAGTGAACGATCGCCGCCCTCGTCGCGAACCCTCTCGTAGCGTTCACGCGAACCTTCGATCTCGCGCAGGTACGCCTCGCGTCCGAACCGGTGTTCCATCCAGGCGGCGGCCATGAAGGTGCCGAAGCCCTCGTTCAGCCAGAAGTG
>JAUWSP010000468.1 GCA_030610025.1 Acidobacteriota bacterium
GAGTTCGACGCGATGGTCGTCGATCGCATGCTCCCTGGTCTCGACGGTCTCTCCATCGTCGAAACAGTCCGCAAGTCGGGCCAGCGGACCCCGATATTGATCCTGAGCGCCCTCGGGGAAGTCGATGACCGGGTCGAGGGCCTGCGACGGGGCGGCGACGACTATCTGGTGAAACCGTTCGCCTTCTCGGAGCTCGAAGCCCGTCTCCAGGCCCTGGTTCGACGGGGTGACGGCGAGACGGCAGAGACCCGACTCCAGGTAGCCGATCTCGAGATGGATCTGCTGGCTCACCAGGTCATGCGGGCCGGCTATGAGATCGAGCTCCAGCCTCGCGAGTTCCGCCTTCTCGAATGCCTCATGCGACACAGCGGTCAGGTGGTGACCCGCACCATGCTGCTGGAGAAGGTCTGGGACTACCATTTCGATCCCCAGACAAACGTCATCGACGTCCACGTCAGCCGGCTGCGGCGCAAGATCGATAAGGACTTCGACCAGCCACTAATCCATACTGTCCGCGGTGTTGGATACGCTCTGCGTGCACCTGAAACGACTTCTTCGTAGCTCTCCTTTCCGGCTCGCCGTCGCCTATGTGGCGCTGTTTGGCAGCTCGGCCCTGGTGCTCCTGGCCTTCATCTACTGGTCCACAGCAGGCTTCATGCTGCGCCAGGCCGACGAGACCATCGAGGCGGAGATCGCTGGCCTGGCTGAACGCTACAGCCTCGCCGGTTTGCCGGGTCTGACCTCCCTGATCGAAGAGCGGCTGGCGCGCCAGCCGTCGGGCTCATCGCTTTATCTGGTCACCGACGGCGACTACCAGCCCCTGGTGGGCAATCTGAGCGGCTGGCCGCGAGTTCAAGCCGACGACGAGGGTTGGCTCAATTTCAGACTCGACACGCGTGAAAGCGAGCCGATCCACTGGGGTCGCGCCAAGCCGTTTCGCCTGCGAGGGAACTTCCATCTCCTGGCGGGCCGGGACATGTACGAGCTTCAGGCCATCCGTTCGATGATCGTGCGCACGATGGCGTGGGGTCTGCTTCTGATGATCTTCCTGGCTCTGGTGGGGGGAATCCTGGTGAGCCGTGGTCGTATTCGTCGAGTCGCAGTCATCAACGAAGCCATCGGCGATGTGGTGGCCGGGGATCTGACGCGGCGGATCCCTCCCGATCCCACGGGCGACGATATCGAGCGACTGGTGGAGAACCTCAATGGCATGCTCGACGAGTTGGAGAAGCTGGTCGACGGAGTGCGCCGGGTTTCGGACAACATCGCCCACGATCTACGCACCCCTCTGGCCCGACTCAAGAACCGCCTCGAGAGCCTCGGGCAGCAAGAAGAGAGCCCGGAAGGGCGTGAAATCGTCGACCAGGCCGTGGCGGAGGCGGATGGACTGCTGGACACGTTCAACGCACTACTGCGCATCGCCAGGATCGAGTCCGGCCAACATCGGCAGGGCTTCGCCACCGTCGACCTCAGCACCCTGATCGACGACGTGGCCGAGCTCTACGCTCCACTCCTGGAAGAAGCCGGCCTGGAGCTGAGTGCGGAGCATCAGGTCGATCTCGAAGTCGTGGGTGACCTCGATCTCCTGTTCCAGGTCCTGGCCAACCTTGTGGACAACACCCTGAAGCACGTGTCCTCCGGTGGTCGGGTGAGCCTCGCGGCAAGGAAGGGCGAGGATGGCATCGTGCTCGCCGTCAGCGACGATGGACCGGGGATTCCCGCTACCGAGCGGGAGCGCGTTCTGGAGCGCTTCTATCGACTGGACTCGAGTCGCAGTACACCGGGATCTGGCCTGGGCCTGAGTCTGGTGGCGGCTGTAGCAGACCTCCACCAGGCCTGTCTGGAGCTGCTGGACAACAGCCCCGGTCTCAGGGTCGAGCTTCATTTTCCGCCGGCCGAACACTCCGGGGACACGCGACTATAATCGGCCCGGCCTATGACTCGAACCAAGAGACGCCTACTGATCGTCGCGGCGCTAGCCCTGCTCGTCGTCGTAGGGTCTTATGTGGCGTTCCAGATGTCGACGCGCGGTGCTCTCTTGCGCGCCGAGGCCTTCTTGTTCCGACGCATGCAGGTGACGCGTCTGGAGGGGGGGGCTTTCCGGTTCTACTACGTCACCAACCGGGGCTTGGGTACCCGTGACGGAACGCTGGCGAGGCGCTTCAACAACCAGCGAGAGGAGGGGCTTCGTTTCGGATCCTACGATGCCGACATCGAGCCTTCACTGGGCCTCAGCGGGCTCTTCGACCCGAACAAGTGGTTTCGCAACGACGAGGTCGACATCGGCGATGAGAGGGAGCTGAGTCGGGCCCAGTTTGTCGGCGAGCTCCAGGGATCGATCGACAGCGCCCCACTGAAATCGTTGCTCGTCGTCGTGCACGGATACCGGGAGCAGTTCCCCTCGGCTCTGCGCAAGACCGCGTTTGTGAGTCATGTCCTGGATCTCAACACTCCGGTGCTGCTCTTCGACTGGCCCGGGGATCAACCCGGCACACCAATGGTGGCTTACAGACGTGCTTTCGAAGTCGCGGAGGCGTCCGGGACAGAGCTTGCACAAACCTTGGCGCTGATCATCCGGGAGATCCGACCCGAGAGGCTCTGGCTGCTCGCCAACAGCATGGGTGGCCTGGTCGTCGCCGACGCTTTCGGCCTGCTCTACCAAGAGGCGGACCTGGCCGACCTACAGGCAGAGCTCGAGAATGTCGTGCTGATGGCCCCCGATGTCGATCTCGAGGAATTCGACAGCCAGTTCAAGCGGGAGATCAGCGCCCTGACAGAGAATCTCACCGTGTACGTCTCGTCGAATGACCGGGCGCTGCTGGCGAGTCGGATCGTCAACCGGGGACGACGGCGTGGCGAGAGCACGCTCGACTCGCGCGATATCAATCAGGAACAGCTCGAAGAAGCGATCCGAGTGGCGGAGTTGGTCGACCCGGGCAGCGAGCTCATCACGTTGGTCGATGTCACACCGGTCAATCGCACCCTCAATTTTCACAACTTCTACCTGGAGTCGCCCGAGGTCTTCAACGATCTGTATCTGCGACTCGTCAATTCCGACCAGCCGCGAAGCCGCGCGCTCTACCCCATTCAGGATCGGAAAGGCTCGATCTACTGGGTCTTGACCCGTGGCCGCTAAGGCAATCGAATGAGACGACACGATTTTGCCATCAGGATTCTGGCCCTCGCCCTGCTCCTGATGCCCCGTGCAGCTGGAGCTCAGGAGACCGATGCCGCGAACACCACCAGCGCCAGGATCTTCTTTGCGACCAATCGAGACCGCGTTGAGGTTGAAGATTCGCA
>JAUWSP010000208.1 GCA_030610025.1 Acidobacteriota bacterium
ACGTCTCAGATCCATGGCAGACGACTCGGTCGCGGTTAGCTTATCGAACCGCAAGGTTTCACGGTCGGAAGGCTCGACATCCGAACAAACTTCGAGTGGATCGGGCAGGTTGTAGAGATATAGCCATTTCTCAATTGATACTCGAGGTGGGTGTGTACTATCCCGAACAAGGTTCGAACCAATTGAAACATCGACATGGCAGGGCTCGGTCAGGCCGAGCCACGACCATACCGGAGCCCGAGGGGAACCACACGTTTGTCGCCTACGTCGAAGACCGAGGTGAGCCCGGCGTGGCGGCGGATCGCTTTTGGTTGGAGGTGCGGGAGAAAGACGACGAGATCGTGTTGGAGTTGTCGTTCGACGATCCGGCGCCTGCCAACGCGGTGGCTCTCGAGGGTGGCAACATCCAGGTTCCGCACAGTTCGAGGAAGAAGCAAGGAGCTCCGTCGAGAAACTAGAGTTCGGTCAACTCCTTTCTCGCCGACTGCGGCCATCGCCCTGCAGGTTAGACTCCTCGTAGTCGAAGCTCGCCTCGAATGCGAGCCGCCGCCCTGGTATCTCGATGCCACAAGCTTCTCCCGGGAAAAGGCCTTCTTCCCCACATCCCGCCTATGAGTCCTGGCGTGCCGCTGACACCCGATTAGAGCAGCTCAGTGAGGGTGTCATCGAAGCCGGTTGGCTCGTGATGCTGGCGATGGCGCCGCTCTTCATGAATCCCTACAGTGCGCGCACCTATGAGCCGGATAAGACGGCGTTGGTGCGATCCATTGTTCTGGTAATGCTTGCCGCATGGCTCTGGAAGGTCCTTTCCGGGGGCCGGGCCTACGTACCGGTGAATGGTTCAGAACAGTTGTCGGAGGCGCAAGCTCGACCCAACTGGCGCGAAGTCCTCGGGAGCCTGCTTCGGATTCCACTCGTCACCCCAGCTCTAGTCCTGGCGTTCTCGCTGGTACTGGGGTCGATTCTCTCTGTGGATCCCAGGCTGAGCTGGTACGGATCCTATCCGCGGTTTCAGGGCGCTTGGACACAGCTCACCTACATAGTGGTCTTCGGACTGGTGCTCGCCCATTTGAGGAGCGGATTGCAGTGGCGCCGGATCAGTTTCGTCATCATCATGACGAGCTTCCTGGTCTCCTTTTATGCCCTGCTCCAAGTCCTGGGTCTGGATCCTCTTCCCAGTGCGATCGGATGGTCGAGGGCCTTCTCGACATTGGGGAATCCCATCTTCCTCGCGGCCTATCTTTTGATGGCGATCTTCGTGACCGTCTTCGAGGTTCTGAGGTTCGTGTCGGAATCTCGAGGGCAATCGGGCATCGAAAACGAGGCACCACAACTCAGATCTAGGCGGAGGTTGGGTTTGGCGGCCCTGGTGGGGGTCGTGATCCTGCAGATCACGGCGGTGGTGCTATCCCAGAGCCGAGGACCTTTTCTCGGCCTGCTCGCGGGTGGGTACGTCTTCGCCTTGATTCTCGCCCTGACACTGCATGGTTGGGCTCGAGGACAGCAGGGTTTGACACCGGGCCTGAACCGACTTTTGCGTTGGGCCTGGTTGGGGATCATCGCCCTTGGAGTCCTGGGCCTTCTATTTCTGATTGTTTTCACAATGCCGAGCTCGCCGTTGGAGTCGTTGCACGGCGTGCCGTACCTTGGCCGACTCGGCACGATTCTGAATTTCGAATCGAACACGGCACAGGTTCGTCTTCTGATTTGGCAGGGCGTCGTCGAGTTGTTGAGCTCGGGTGAGCCGCTGCGAGAACCCGACGGCGCGGTGGACAAGCTGCACGCAGTCAGGGGGTGGATCGGATACGGCCCAGAGACGTTCTCTCTCGCATTCAACCCGCACTTTCCGCCAGCGCTCGGCCAACGGGAGGGGCGGGGTGATGTGCCGGACCGGGCTCATAACGAAACGTTCGATGCCCTGGTCATGCAGGGTTTGATCGGCTATGCGGCGTGGCTCGCGATCTACTGCGGGATGTTCTACCTGTGCCTGAGACGACTCCGCATGATCCGAACTCGTTGGCAGCAGCTCTCGTTTTGGCTGAATCTCGCTCTGGGTGCTGCTTTGGGCGCCATCGCGCCCTATCAACTCACGGGTAGGTGGGTTCTCTCCGGTGTTGGACTGCCGGCCGGTTTGATCATGGGGTTGATCGTCTATGTAACTCTAGAAGCGGTTCTGGACCGCACTGGCCGCGCCGAGGCCAGACCCCTCGGAGCTCGAGATTTCTTACTCATGGCGGTGCTGGCCACGGTCGTGGCGCATGTCGTCGAGGTCCATTTTGGCATCGCCATCGTGTCGACCCGGCTCTATTTCTGGTTTCTGGCTGCTGTCGCTGTCTGCGTCTCGTGTGACTGGTTGCCGCTTCAGTCAGAGCCGGCGAGTGTTCCGGATATCGAATCGTCCTCGGCGAAAAAGTCCCCGAAGAAGGCCGGAAAGAAGAAGAAGAAGCAACAACAAGTGAGATCACGAGGGGTCCGACCCTCTCCTGAGGGAGAAGAGCGATGGGCCCTGTTCGTGGGGCTGATCCTGGGGCTTCTGGGCGCGGCGGTGAGTTATGGGCTTTCTCTCAACCCCGAGCGTGCCGCGAGGGGATGGGACGTGTTGATGAACGGTTTGCTTGCCAAGGCTGGAAGCGGACCTCCATGGATGCCTGGCGCCTTGCTGTGGCTGATCGTCTCCCTGTCTGTGGGTGTCTGCTTGGCCTGGGCGTTTCAGGGAGACTCTCAACGGTCTCGCCGGTCCCTCTCGCCGGCCCCTCTCTTTGTGGGACTGGGGCTGGGAGGCCTGTACTCACTCTTGCAGGCGGGGAGGGCCGCTCGGATCATTCGTCTCCAAAGGGACCCACTGAATCTATCCGAAGCCCTGTCCACCTTCGTCAATCACGTCACTGTGTTCGTCGGTTTCACTCTTCTGATGATGCTGGCCATCGCGCTCTCCCTGGCGTGGAGAAGAGACGACCTACGCCCCTGGAGCCGTACCTCTTCCGCTCGGGCTCTGGGGTTGGGTCTGCTTCTGACGGTCGGATCGGGATGGTTGATCACCGCGGCAAACATCAATCCCCTGCGAGCGGATACCTACCTCAAACACGCCAAGGCTTTTCTCGATGCCAATCGGCCGGAGTTGGCGATGAACGCATTGTCACTGACCACGGAGCTGGACCCACTCGAGCCCATGAACTTCCTGGTTCAGGGTCGGGCAGCGGTACAGGCGGCGAAGGCCGCTGAAAGTGACGACCAGCGGCAGAGTCACTTCGAGGTTGCAGAGGATGCCCTTTCTCGTGCCCGGCAGCTCGCCCCCCTCGATCCGGATCATTCGGCCAATCTGGCTCGCTACTTCGTGTCGGTCGCGGACCTGACCGACGACCCAGCGCGGGCGCAAGAGTTTCAGGAGCGTGCCTTGGGCGGCTACGAGGCAGCCTTGGCGCTGCGGCCGAGCTCCGTCCTCTTCATCAACGAGCATGCGTTTCTACTGTTTCGCATGGGCGAGCTCGAGCAAGCCGAGGAGTTGCTCGAGAGTGCCCTGGAGCTCGATTCGAGGTACGAGGTCACCTTGGCCCGATTGGGGATGCTCCACCAGCAACGGGCATCGGATGCCCAGCAAGCGGGTGATCGAGCCGAGATGACTCGTCAGCTCGAGGAATCGGTGGCCTTCTACGAGCGGGCAGTACTGGTCGACCCCGATCTCGTCGGAGCCGTCCAGGCACTGGACCAGATTCGCCCTGTCCTGTACCAGTACCAGAAGTCCCTGCCGAGCTCCGAGCGGTTGCGAGAGCTGTACGGAGAGGATTGGAAGACCCATCACTCCATGGCTCGCCTGCACCTGGATGAGGGACGTCGAGATCGTGCC
The DNA here is from genome assembly GCA_030610025.1 of Acidobacteriota bacterium. Lineage (GTDB taxonomy): Bacteria > Acidobacteriota > Thermoanaerobaculia > Multivoradales > JAHEKO01 > JAUVRX01. The sequence goes on from JAUWSP010000208.1 coordinate 3,845, forward strand.
CTGGCTCATGGGAACCTAGCGGTCGAGCTCACTCCTGCCTCGAGCAGCAGCGCAGCGGACGACTTGCTGCGAGAGCTGCGAGACTCTGTGCCTACTGCCCGCTCTCCATCACTCGAGTGACCATCGAGCTGTGAGTCTTCCGGATAGTCTGAGCCCCTACCCCGATGGGTAGGGCTGGATGCTCCCCGTGAGGGTATTGTCAAAATTCTACGCCTGCACTAAAAGGGGTGGGAAAGACAAGTGCGATGCCTCGGCGCCAGCGAATTGCGCCTTCGGTCATTCTTGGCCCCTTACTCCTTTCGATAATCTATTCGGCAGGAATGGCGGTAGCGAATCTTCGCTCCGCCGAATTCGCGATCTCGCAGGTCGAGCTAGAGATCCCACAGGTAACCCCTGAAGAGCAGCCACCAGCGGCCGTTCCAATGGGTGATCCCGAGGCACCTGGGTCCCTTTGGATGCGAGTCAACTATGCGCTGGAGTGGGTGTCGGGTGAGACCGACATCGGTGCCACCGTAGCGATCACCGTGACCAACAGCGAGGGCTCTGTGAAAGACACTGCGTCGCGCACCACCGATGGCACGGGGGTCTTCTTCGTCGGATGTCCTAACTGGGATTCCGGTGGATGTCCTGACATCAGGCCCGGTGACCATGTCTATGCGGCGACCGACTCCGAAAGTAGCAGTGTCAGCCCGGTAGGATCGATCACCGCCTCGATGGACGCGGCTAACGACCTGATCGTGGGCACCCTTGAAGCCCCGTGGTTCAATGAACCGGTGCTGGCGGTCCGTTGTGAGATCTGGGAGAGCGGTGGTCCGAATCCGATCCACACTTCCGCTGATCCTGATGGCGGTGAGTTCGAATGTGACTTCAGCGGAGAATGGGACCTCCAGCGAGGTGACCAGGTTGCTGTCCTGTACTACGAACCGGACGGAGACCATGTCATCAACAATCCTCCTTGGCCCTGGGTACGGGTGAACTACGCTTGGGATTCCATCGGCGCCGACTACGAAGTCGGCCACTCCTTCTGGATCACGGTGACCGACGACGTGGGCAACCTCAAGGCCCAGGCAACCGCTGAGTCGGTCTCTGATGGAGGTTGGGGTGGCGGAGGTGGCTTCGACTCGGTCGAATGGTCATCGGAGAGGCCGGACATCCTGCCGGGAGATTGGGTCTACTTCGGCGCGGATGATGGCTACACCAACACGGTCGAGATCGGAGTCATTATCGGCACCCTGAATGTCGATACGGATACGGCATCCGGTCCAATCCTGGCACCCAGCTTCGGTATCTCCCTGACCGTCGAGTGCCATCCCTGGGGTGCTTGGGATGCCGGAATGCCCGACGTCCCGAGCAAGGAAAGCTGGGCCGAGCCTGATGGTTCGGTACCGTTCAGTTGCCAGTGGGATCCCAACACGGAGTGGGATATGCAGGCCGGGCAGGATGTCGCTGTCTCTTACGAGGAGCCGGATTGGGATCGGGTGATTGACGTCTACCGTGATCCAGCACCCTATCTGCGTATCAGGAAATGGGCCGAAGGGAACCCTGCCGCGGGAGGCAACTTCGTATTCCACATAGGCTACGACAATCTTGGAGATGCACCAGCCGAGAGTGTCGTTATCACCGACACGATGCCGGTAGGTCTCGAGTACCTGTCCGACACCTCTGGCTTTAGTCACCAGCAGAGCGCGGACGAGGTGTTTTGGGATGTCGGTACTCTGGATCCGAGCGTCAGAGGCGAGTTTGATCTCTACGCCCAGGTTACCGCGGCCGTCCAGGAATACATCACCAACACGGTTGAGATTGCCACGAGCAGCCCCTAT
>JAUWSP010000209.1 GCA_030610025.1 Acidobacteriota bacterium
ATCATCAACGCCGGGGGAGCCCTGTCATTCTCACTTCTGGACGAGGGGCTCAGCGATCACCAGGCCCTGCTCGAGCAGATGGACGTGATCGGCGACTCGGTGGCCGAAATCCTCCAAGAAGCCGGCTCGAAGGGCGATTCGCCTTTCGAACCGGCCTCTCGCAGGATTTCGGCCACCGAGTCGCCGATCACGTCCATCTGCTCGAGCAGGGCCTGGCGATCGCTGAGCCCCTCGTCCAGAAGTGAGAATGACAGGGCTCCCCCGGCGTTGATGATGTAGTCGGGTACGTAGACGATGTCCCGCTCCAACAAGCGATCGGCATCCGCCGGCTCGTCGAGTTGGTTGTTAGCCGAACCAGCGACGATTCGGCACTGGAGCTGGGGAATGGTCTCTTGGTTCAGGGTCGCCCCTACCGCACACGGTGCGTAGACGTCACAGGCGGTGGAGTAGACCTCCTTGTTGGGAACGTACGTCGCCTCGAGCAGGTCGGCCACACGCTGACAGCGGGGCTCGTCGATGTCGCTGACGAGCAATTCAGCGCCGGCCTCCTTCAGGAACTGCCCCAGATTGGCGCCGACGCTGCCGACTCCCTGGATCAACACCCTTCGACCCTGCAGCGTCGAACCCTCCAGAACCTCGGAAACGGCACTCCTGATGCCGGCGAAGACAGCTCGGGCCGTAAAGGGACTGGGGTCCACCTTGGAGCCATCCTCGGGGTCGAAGCCATGAACGTAGTCGGCCTCCTCGGCAATGATCTGCATGTCCTCCGTCGAGGTTCCCATGTCCTCCCCTGTGCGGAAGCCTCCACCCAGGGATTGGATCAACCGGCCGTAGCGAAGCAACAGTCCCCTTCGCTCTTCGCCCTCCAGGGGCTTCTCGACTGCCAGGACCGCCTTGCCACCCCCGGCGGCGACATCGATGGCCGCCCACTTGCTGGTCATCCCCTCGGCCAGCCGCATGGCATCCAGAAGCCCTTCTCCAGGCTCCGAGTAGACCTTCATTCGGGTGCCGCCCGTGCAGGGTCCGAGGGTGTTGTCGTGCAAACAGATAAAGACCCAGGTTTGGGTCGTTTGATCGAATCGGCAGACGACACCGAGGCCGTCCCACTGTTGAATCAGAGCCTCCAAGTTGTAATCCATGGGCCCATTCTAATGGACACCATTCTGAACAGCCCGACGCAAGGAGCACTCATGACCCCGGTCGGCTTGGTGTTCTGGGCCATCGGATAGCTGCAGGATTGGACAAGGGGTCTCCCTCGAACTGGGAAGACCCCTCGCCCGATCTAACCACCTTCGGTGCCAGAGGTTCGTTCGGGCCCGATCAGTCACCCCACACTTCGGTGTCGGGGTAGAAGCCGTACCACCCGAACCAGAAGGCCACGTGCCCTGGGAGACGCTTCAGGCTCTCTGTTTCGTCTTCGGTCGAGACAAGGGACTCTTCGGTGAGATTCCACACGACTCCTCGGTCGTCTATCAGCCTGTCCTCTTCATCCCAACGGAAGCTTCTCTCTCCCCTCTCATAGGCCCGGATCGATCCGCTCCTCGAGTCGGCCACCAACACCACCGGGGAGGGTCCCACCGCGTCGTTGACGATACCGGCCGCGAGCGCAGTCTCCATCACGAAGGCCTTGGCGTGCTCTTCGAGTCGAAGGACGTAGACCTCTTCGTTGCGCCCCAGCCGGCTGTCTTTCTTCCACACGGGAAACGAAACACCGGACCGTGCTTCATCCGCAACCCCGGGCTGGTAGTCGAACGGGTAGTAGAAAGCGAGCGGCTCGAGATCCAACACAGTGGTCGTCGGATGGCGCCATCGCCACTCACCCCAGGTGGTCAGCGTCAGCGGTAGGACCTCGAGCTGGAAGGGATCCTCTGCCAGCCGACCGATGACCGGCTCACCCGTCAGGTTGCTCCAAAGAGACTCCGTCTCGTGGTCGAACATCAGCTTGTTGCTGCGATAGAGGAGGCCGGAGGTGCCGAATACGATACGTTCACCGTCGCTCGTCCGCGTGCGAAACAAGATGCCCGAACGACAAAGGGTGCAGTAGGACAGTGCCACCGGCTCGCCACCGATCTCGTCGTTGAGCAACTCGTGCCAATCCATGATCCGCAGCGGATAGGCGCGATACTCCCCCTTCAGAGCAGCACCGAAGACGAGCTCGCCATCACCGAGATACTCGGCCTCGCCAGCGGGGATCGTGTCGGGGTTCATGAGCGTGGGGATCTCGTCGACCCGAACGCCACCCCATACGACCTCGGTCATCCGGACTCGTTCCGGAACACCGTCATAGAGGATCTTTGTGTAGCGGGGATCGATCCGTGACAGCAGCTCCGCCTTGAACTGCGTGTACCCGGGATACGGCTCGATCTCCGGGTGAGCCCCGACCCACTCCACCCAATCGAAGTAGCGCACCCCCAGATCCGCGCCCGTCAGCGATTCGAGCACCTCCAGGGCCTCGGCGCGATGCTCCCGGGGAATGAAGAACAGACTGTCCACGAGGCCGGGCACCAGAGAACGATCCCCAGCCTCGATCAGCGCCTTCTGAGCTTTCTTGCGCTCTTTGCGCTTTTCGGATTGGAGTTGCTGGACCGTGTCGTAGTCCACGGCCGCACTGGCCTCGACGGCGGTTTCGGCCGAGGAGAACAGAAGAGCCGACACCATCGCAATGGATAGACTCGCGAATCGGGAAAGTGGCCTGGAGCGCATGGGAGGTGGCGGCTTCTCCGACCCTAGAACCAGGGTCGAGTCGGCTCCTCGAGGATTTCCACTAGCTCCACGAAGTCGATCTTCCAGTCGCCCTCCTGCTCGACCCAGTCGATTCGGAACCGGTAGGCCTCCCGACCGGTGATGTCCCTGGCTTGGGTCACGAAGTCCGCCGTCAAGTAGGTGGAGGCTCGTCGGTGCTCCTTGTCGATCGACAGGTCTTTCTCTCGCACCCGCATCGCAATGGCCTGGCTGAAGGATCGGTAGCGGTGAACTCCCGCCGCCAGCCGCTGCCGATCGCGCGTGTGGAAATCGAACCCTTCGGCTCGAAATTCGAAATTGTCGGCAAACATCTCGCTCACCTTCCGAGCCTTGCCCAGAGCGACGAGATCACTCTCTCCCGGGACCTTCGAGACGAGCTTCTGAATCTCTTTGATATTCCTGTTGATCTGCCGCTGGGGACTCACCCACCAGCGCACCACCAACCAGCCACCGATCAGCAGCACGACCAGGGCGACTGTCGCCTGTAGTCCTCTGCGGCTCAAGATCACACCTTCTGATCCAGAAACTTCATCGGGTTACACGCGGCTCCGAATCAGCCCGCCACTCCCCGATTCTCGATGAGGGCATCGATCTGGTCCTCCAGCACCGTCAGGGGAACCGGACCATTCATGAGAATGACCTCATGGAACTCACGGATGTCGAAATCCTCCCCGAGTGCCTCCTCGGCACGCCGCCTGAGCTCCCAAATCTTGATTTCTCCCATCTTGTAGGCCAGGGCCTGCCCCGGCCAGGAGATGTAGCGGTCGGTCTCGGTCTTGATCTCATGCAACGACAGAGCGGTGTTCTCGGCCAGGAAGTCCAACCCCTGTTGCCGGCTCCAGCCGAGATAGTGCATGCCCGTATCGACCACGAGTCGGGCGGCTCGCCACATTTCGTAGGTCAGCCGACCGAAGTGCTCGTAGGGGGTCGTATACATGCCGGCTTCGACACCGAGCTTCTCGCAATAGAGGCCCCAGCCCTCGCCATAGGCGTTGATCCCAGAAAAGCGGCGAAAATTGGGCAGGCCCTCCAGCTCTTGTCGCAGGGCGTTCTGCAGGTGGTGCCCGGGGACGGCTTCGTGGAGGGTGAGCGCCGGCAGTGCCCAGAGCGGTCGGCTCTCCAGGGCATAGGTGTTGACCCAGTAGTAGCCCGGCTGCGTGCTGCCGAGAGGGGCTCCGACGTAGCGGCCTGCCGTGTACTTCGGCGCAATGTGATCCGGCACCGGTGCCACCCCGTAGGGCAGCCTCGGCAATGTCTTGAAATAGGTGGGCAGCTTGCCGTCCATCGTCTTGGCGATGAACGAGGCCTCCTTCAGAAGCTCTTCCGGCGTGTCCACGAAGAACTGGGGATCGGTGCGAAGGAAGTCGAGGAACTCTGCGAAGGTTCCTTGGAACTCCACCTCCTCGATGATCGCTTCCATTTCGGCTCGGATACGAGCCACTTCCGCCAACCCGATGTCGTGGACCTCCTGAGGCGTGATGTCCAGGGTCGTGTGATGACGAACCAGATATTCGTAGTACTCGCGGCCGTTGGGTAGCTCGGAGGCACCGATGATCGGGCTGGCACTGGGAACGTACTCGTCGAGGATGAACCGGTACCAGGCTCTGTAGGCCGGGATCACGTCGTCGCGTATCGCCTCCAGCCCCGCTTGCCGCAGTCGCTCGTGCTCGGCTTCGGGCACCGAGTTGGGAAAGCTCTCGAACGGTTTCCAGAAGACACTCGTGCTCGTGTCGTCGACCAGGTGGGGCTCGATGGTGCTCTCGTAGCCCTCCAGCACAACCCGCGGCAGCACATAGCCATTGGCGATCCCTTCCCGCATGATCTCGATGTGCTGTTCGGCGTAAAGCCGAAAGGCGCGGAGGCGCGCGATGTAGTTCTCATAGTCCTGAGCCGTACTGAGGGGAACGCGCTCCGGAAGCCGAGCGAATCCCGTGTGGAACCCCCCTTCAGCGGTGATGGGAATCAGGTACTCCTTGAATTCGAAGCCGGTGAGCCAGTCGCTCAACCGACGTTCGAACATGTCGTAGTTGATCCTCTCGGCGGCCTCGAGCCCGTCTCGATCGATGGCGTGCAACCGGTCGAGCACCCCCCGGTAGTACTCGGCGCGACGCTCCTCATCCTCGATGGTGAACGAGGGCAGCCGGTCGTTGTAATCGTGGATGCCGACGGCCGTGGCCCACATCGGATTCTCCTGCATCTGAAAATCCCAGGCCTCATCGAACAGGGCATGTAGATCGGCGACCGAACTCTCCTCTGCCGACGGTTTCGAGCAAGCGAAGACCATGACGGAAATGCAGATCAAACCTGCGAGAATGAGCTGTTTCATCGGACTCCCCCCAAGAGTGACGGCCCAACAGGGCCAGTAAGCACTGCCTCGACTCGAGGATCCTACAATTGACGACATTATTACCGAATATTGCGAAGAAAGAATGCGTTCTGGATCATCTAAAATAGATGTACTTAAAGAGATAAAGCTATCAATGAATATCAGATTGGATTTAATTAATAAATCGCTGGTAAGTGAGCTCGATCGAATAAAAGGGTGAGTTATAAATGGTAATCGTAAAATAAAATATAAGTCAGGATATAATACGTATTACAGGAATAATATTCTGAGAATAGAAATAGCGTTGATAATCTACTCAAGAAGCACTGTCGAGAAGATGGAATTCTATTATTTAGGGCCGCGCTTATTTATAGGACAGTAATGGATTTTGGAAAGAAACACGCTAAGTCTAATTCAAAAATCAGGACTCATGTGGCGCATCAATAAGACCTAACTTCGAACAGCGATAGATTTCACCCAATATATTTACATCTCATCAAATATCATATGAACATGGCCAGTCTTTTCATCGCAATCAACTAACGCCTTATAGTCTTTGTCATATAGAGAA
>JAUWSP010000395.1 GCA_030610025.1 Acidobacteriota bacterium
CTGGCATCACTCCGATTACGGAGTAGGTGCCACCAGCCAGAGCAACCTGCCTCTCGAGGATCTCCTCTTCACCTCCGAAGCGGCGCTGCCAGGTACCGTGGCTGATGAGCACCACGCCGCTCGACAGGCCTCCAGCTTCCTCCTCGGCCGAAAACGACCGACCGAGCCGCGGCTCGATCCCCAGAGTCGACGACCACCCCTCGGTGACCCCGATTCCGACGACTCGCTCCGGCCCCTCCTCCGTCTCCAAGCCGAGACTCATGAACCGTTGGCCCACCACGCTCTCGAAGGAACGGGCTTCATCCCGCAGCGGAAGGAATACTTCCGGGCGAAGGCTGATGCGCTCATCACTCTTGTCGGGGACAAGGTAGACGCGAGTCAGCCTGCTGTCATCCTTGAACGGAAGGGGGCGCAGGATCGCCGCACTGAAGACACTGAAGATCGCCACATTGGCCCCGATACCCAAGGCCAGGGACAACACGATGCTGACAGCAACGACTGGACGCTTGAGAATCCGTCGCACACCGAAACGAAGATCTTGGAGTATCGCCCTCAAACCGTCTCCTTCTACCAGCGAACCGACCCGTGGAGCTTACGTTGCATGTCTGGCGGAGCAAGGATCGTGCCGCCCTCCGCTCTCGACGCCGAAGTCGCCGTCTCGTGCAACTCGCAACAGGCCGTTCTCCGACTCGCTTCGAGCTCGGAGTGGCGAGATGCCGGCCCATGGGCCCTCGTCTTGTTCGCCTACGGGATCGCCGATCCCGGATTCGCACAGAGCTGGTAGCCAAGGCACCCAGGGAGGTGCCAGCCGCTTTTCCAGCCAGACCCTCTCCCCCATCAGGCCGCCGCCGTGCAGCGGTGGCTCGACGAGATCTGATCACTCGGCTAGAAAGGTGCCACCCGTTTTTCGGGTCGGAAGGTTCTGCGAGCCACAATCGGCTAGAATCACCGCGACATTTCGGTTCAACACGGTTCGTCAACTGCACGAAAGGCCAGGTGAAGGCTTGACTCTAGAAGGTGTGACTCTCGCCCACTTCCGAATCACCGACAAGCTGGGCGAAGGCGGCATGGGCGAGGTCTACCGCGCCGAGGACACGAAGCTCGGCCGTGAGGTCGCGATCAAGGTCCTGCCCGAGGCCGTGGCCGCCGATCCCGAGCGACTGGCGCGCTTCGAGCGCGAGGCCAAGGTGCTTGCAGCCCTCGACCACCCATACATCGCGGCCATCTATTCCTTCGAGCACGCCGAGCGGGCGGGGGCAAGCCCCGCCCCTACAGAAGCCGGCGACGATGTCGTTGAGGGCCTCGAGCCTTCCCGCGAGGGCGACCCCTCGAGCCCCTACGCCCCTACGCCCCCAGGCCCTCCCATCCATTTCCTCGTCATGCAGCTGGCCGAGGGCGAGACGCTGGCCGAGAGAGTCGCGCGCGGCGCCATTTCCAGCGACGAGGCACTGCCGATAGCCCTCCAGATCGCCGAGGCCCTGGAGGCTGCCCACGAACGGGGCATCATCCACCGCGACCTGAAGCCGGCCAACATCAAAATCACCGCTGATGGCCAGGTCAAGGTCCTCGATTTCGGGCTCGCCAAGGCTCTCGATCCCTCCCGGGAGGGGGCAAGCGCACCTACGAGCGTGTCGTTGTCACCGACCCTGACAGCCCAGATGACGCAGGCCGGGGTGCTTCTCGGCACCGCCGCCTACATGAGTCCCGAGCAGGCGGCTGGCACCGAAGCCGATCAGCGCGCAGATATCTGGGCCTTCGGAACGGTACTGGCCGAGATGCTCACCGGCAAACTGCAGTTCCAGGGCGAAACGGTCTCGCACACCCTCGCTGCGGTGCTGAAAGACGAGCCAGAGTGGTCCTCTTTCCCGAAGGACGTTCCGAGCCCGATCCTCGACCTGGTGAAGCGTTGCCTGCGCAAGGACCCCAAGCGGCGACTTCAGTCCATCGGCGATGCGCGAGTCTCGATCGAGGACTACCTCGCAGATCCGAACGCTCTCGAATCGACGCGGGACACTCCGGCAGCACCTTCGACTCAGGCCCTTCCACTGTGGCAGAAGGTGCTCCCGTGGGCGTTGGCAGCAGGTCTGGGGCTGGCTCTCGTGATCTCGATTCTTGGCTCTCGCCCCGAGGGGACGACCGAGAGCCGGGAGATCACCAGGTTCGAGAGCTCCCTACCCGAGGGCCTCGACCTCTCGGTCATCGACTATCCGGCCCTCGCCCTTTCTCGCGACGGCCGACTGATCGCCATGACCGCCGAAGGTGAGGATGGCGTTCGTCGCATCTACCTGCGATCGATGGACGAGGTGCAGGCCCGCGAAATGCCGGGTACGGACCATGCTCGGGCTCCCTTCTTTTCCCCTGACGGCGAGTGGATCGCCTACTTCACCAACCGTGAGCTCCGGAAGATCCAGGTGCGCGGAGGAGCCGCTCTAACCTTGGCCGACGTCGGTCAGAACCGTGGAGGCAGCTGGGGCTCCGACGGTTGGATCTACTTGACCGACAACGTCCTTGGCGGTGTCAAGCGGCTGCCAGAGAACGGCGGTGAGCTCGAAGAGGTATCCGTGCCGGATGCCGAGCGCGGCGAGCGCACCCATAGATGGCCGGATGTACTGCCCGACGGCTCTGCCGTCGTCTATACATCGGACACGTTCTCCAGCACCGAGTTCTACGACGATGCCCGGATCGAAGCGGTCTCCACAGCCACCGGCGAGAAACGTGTCCTCGTCGAGGGCTCGAGCATGGCCCGCTACCTGACGAGTGGTCATCTGCTCTTCGCGCGCGCGGGCTCGCTCTATGCCGTGCCCTTCGACACCGAGACCCTGGAGATCTCGGGCTCACCGGCCCTCGTACTCCAAGGCGTCTTTACCTCCGTGGCGTCGGGCGCGGTGCACTTCACGGTCTCCGAGAACGGTGTTCTCGCCTTCCTGCCCGGGGACCTGGACACAGGTCGGCGCAAGACGGTCTGGATCGACAGGGACGGAGTGACCGAGCCCACCGGCCCGGAGATTGGACCCCACCGACAGATCGCGCTGGCGCCCAACAACAGGCAAATGGCGCTGATCTCGGGAACAGGACAGAACGACGACTTGTGGGTGCACGATCTGGAACGCGACACGACCAGCCGTTTGACCTTCGAAGGCAGCGTCTCGGAGCCGATCTGGACTCCGGACGGTAAGCACATCGCCTACGCGACGACACAGGAAGGCCGTGAGGCCGACATCCACTGGAAGGCCGCAGATGGGAGCTCGGAAGCGGAGCCCCTGTGGGCGGCGGAGCCTCAAGGCCTTCCGATGTCGTTTTCTCCTGACGGCAGATATCTATTGATCGACCGCCTGGAGGGCTCTCAGGTCTCAGACATCTGGGTTCTGGACATGGAGCAAAGGGGAGAGCCTACTTCCTGGCTGGCGAGTCCCGCCGACGAATTCCAGGCCCGGTTCTCGCCGGATGGCAAGTGGATCGCCTACACCTCCGATGAGAGCGGCCAGTACGAGATCTATGTTCGTCCGTTCCCAGGCCCGGGTGGCCGCTGGCAGATCTCGAACGGCGGCGGCATGGAGCCCCACTGGTCTACCGACGGCCGTGAGCTCTTCTACCGCAATCTGGCGGTGATCTACGGGGTCGCCGTCGAAACCGCTGGGACTTTCGTCGCGGGTCGCCCCGAGCGGCTCGCCGACGGTGTGTCGGATCCACCCTTCGGCACCACTTTCGCCCCGTCGGATGACGGGCAACGATTCTTGGCCCTGATCAATATGGAGCCCCACGATCTCGACCACATGCAGGTGATCGTCAACTGGGGA
>JAUWSP010000139.1 GCA_030610025.1 Acidobacteriota bacterium
ACCTGCAGAAGAACAACTATCCACCCGGGATCCGCAGCACCTTGAGGGACCTGGTGACCTATCTGTGGGTCCAGATGTCGAGTAACACGGCCAACTGGACCGCCTCGGAGCTCAACGAGGTCTTCCGCCTGCCGTTCGAAGAGCTGCTGGAAGGCGATCCGGAGACGTTGCTGGAAGCGCTGGAGAGCCCGGACCGACATCCGCTCTTCAAGATGTCTGGCCTACTGGGTGACCTGGAAGCCTGGCACGCCAGCGAGGCGAGACCGGAGGCTTCTTTCGAAGCGCGACTCGAGAGATTGCGCCGCCTTCAGGCGGCCTTCTCCAAGGCTCAGTTCGTCGAGGAGCGTCGGAGGATCCGCGACGATCTGCGGCGTCACCAGGAGCACCTGGGTCGGCGTTATCCCTGGTGGTCGATGGGTCAGTCCCAGCTCGCCGAGCTCATCAGGGCGAAGGACGAACCAGGCGCCCTGGCGGAGGCGAGAGATGTCGCGCTCGAAGGGGCTCGATTCCACCACGATTCGATCGGTGCCCAACGCTGTCGGCGGCTGGTAGCGGAGATCGAGGCGCCGGACTACTCGCTCGTCGCCATGCAGAGTGACGGGCCTCGCCGGCGTTCGATTCAGGTCGATCACCGCAACCTCGAAGCCCTGTATTTTCGGGCCTACAGGCTCGACGTCCTGGAGACCCTGGAGGCCAGCCGGGACTACAACCTGCTTCCGGCCCAGCGTGAAGTGGACGAGATCGCGGAGAACGGCGTGCCGGTTGCGGAGTGGAAGGTCGAGCTCCCGCAAACTCCCGACTTTCGATCGCACACCACTTTTGTAGTAGCTCCGATGGAGAGGTCGGGTCTGTATGTCGTGGTGGCGTCCGCCCGAGAGGACTTCGGCGAAGCTCGCAATCGTCGGATGGCGGTCAATCTGCTGATCACCGATATGGTGCTCGTGTCTCGGCGTCGGGACGATGCTCTGGAGGTCATTGTCCGCTCGGGTGAAGACGGACAGCGCCGGCCTGGAGTGGAAGTGGCGCTCTACCGGTTCGACTACAAACGGGGCCACCGAAGGGTCGCTTCCCGGACCACTGACGATTCCGGATCGACCTCGTTTCGCGTCAGCAGCCAGCGGTCGGAGAGTCACTTTCTGGTCGCTCAGCAGGCAGGGGACTACTCCCTGGATGCAAGGAGACTGTGGTTTGGCGAGCGACAGCCGCCTCCCGAGACCTCTACATCGGCTCTGATCTATACCGACCGCAGTGTCTACCGCCCGCTGCAGGAAGTTCTCTGGAAAGTAGTGGGCTTTGAGCGGAACCCGGATGCCGACCGATTCCACACGCTGCCTCGAAGAAAAATGACGGTGGACCTGTTGGATTCCAATGGCGAATCGGTCGAGACGGTCGACGTCGAAACCAATGAGTTCGGTACCGCTTCGGGCGCGTTCACGGTCCCCGCAGGGCGCCTCCTGGGGAGGTGGAGCCTGCAAACTTCGCTCGGTGGATGGAGTCAAGTGACGATCGAGGAGTACAAGCGGCCTACATTCGAAGTCACTCTGCTCGATCCGAAAGATCCAGTCCGTCTGAACCAGCCCGCCTCGCTCAGCGGCGAGGTGCGCTACTACTTCGGTCTGCCGGTGGTCACGGGCCAGGTGGCCTGGCATGTCAACCGGGTTCCTGTCTTTCCCCGTTGGATGAGCTGGTACCGGGGGTATCCGACGACGGCGCCCGAGACGATCGCTTCAGGGACCTCTGAGCTCGATGCGGACGGCAGGTTCGAAATCTCGTTCCTTCCCGCTGCTGACGAAAGGTTGGCTGCTACTGCAGGCCTGTCCTACCGCTACGAGTTGACTGCGGCGGTTACCGATGAAGGAGGAGAGACCCGCTCCGCCGAGCGACGGTTTCGATTGGGGTTCGTCGCTGTCGAGGCCACCGTCGATTCCGCCAAGACGTTTTTCACGGCAGGTGACCGAGCCGAGATTCTGCTGGCCAGGATGGACCTGAATGGCGCCGGGCGTGCCGGCAGCGCCGAATGGAGGCTGACGGAAGTCGAGCAGCCTGTGGAAACCGTGGCTCCGGCGGAGATTCCCCGGCAGATACCGCTTGGCGATGAAGAACGATTCCGGACTGCAGGAGATCGGCTCCGCCCGCGCTGGGATGTGGGCTACTCGTTCGAGGCCGAGCTGGCGAGATGGCCCGATGGAGATGAGATCCGTCGCGGAACCGTCGAGCATGGTGACGACGGGTCTGCGTCGGTTCTGCTCGACGACCTGCCTCCCGGTGTCTACCGGCTGCATTACAGCACCGAGGATGACTTCGGATCGACCTTCGAGACCCGCAGAGAACTTCTGGTGGTAGGAGAAGGGTTCGGGAGGCTCGAGCTGCCGGCGCTGCTGTTGGCCCAGCGTCAGAGCTCGGAGGTCGGCGAGACCTTGAAGGTCCTCGTGCACTCAGGGTTGGAGGACCAGGAGCTGTTGCTGGAGCTACAGAGTGCTGGCGAGACCATCGAGCAGCGAACGCTGCAATCGGGTGCCGAACCTGTCGTCCTGGAATTTCCTGTCGACAGCAGCCGCCGAGGGGGATTCAGCTTCCTGCTATCGACGCTGGTCGATTACCAGTTCATCAGCTCGAGCCAGTCGATCTGGGTGCCCTGGGAGGATCGAGAGCTGCAGCTGAGCTTCAGTAGCTTTCGCGATCTCTTGAGGCCCGGAAGCCAGGAGACTTGGCGGGTCACGGTCTCCTCCTCCGATGGGCAGCAGCTCGAACGCGGCGCTGCCGAAGTCCTGGCCTTCATGTACGACCGGAGCCTGGACCTCTTCGCACCGCATGATCCACCGTCGGTGCTTTCCTTGTACCCGACGCGCACTGGCGCGACTCCTTTCCAGACGAGCCTCGGGAGTGCGAGAGCTGTCTGGCAGCAGAGCCCCGATTTCGTACGGCTCCCAGACTATCCCCACCTCCATGGCGACCAGCTCCGCTTCCTGGATGGGTACGGTATCGGCGGCCCGGGCAGGCGGCGAGGCCTTGCTTTGGCCGAGGCGGCGCCCGCGGCCTTGCGGGAGTCGGACGACGCCGAGCTGTCCTCCTTCGAGGAGGCAAGCAACATGGCGCCGGAGTCCCTCCCTGGTGAAGCCGGCGGCTCGGAGGAGGCTGGCGATGCCATCGAAGTCAGGAGCGAATTCTCAGAGACCGCTTTCTGGCATCCCCACCTGGTGGTCGAGGACGAAGGGGTCGTCTCTTTCGAGTTCACCGTTCCAGACTCGGTTACCCAGTGGAATGTCTGGCTGCACGCCCTGGACCGCGAATTGCGGGGTGGGTCACACCAGCGCCAGGTCCGCACGGTCAAAGAGCTCATGGTGCGTCCCTACCTGCCTCGCTTCCTGCGAGAAGGCGATCGGGTGGATCTGGCAGTGGTGGTGAACAACGCCGGGGACACGACCCTGAAGGGGAGGCTGGACTTCGAGATTCTCGAGCCGGCAGATGAGAGCAGCTTGAATGCCGACTTCGGGCTCGGGTCTTCCGACAGCCTGGGTATTCCTTTCTCGGTACCAGCAGGGGCTGGCACCCGCCTTCTTTTCCCGGTCACCGTGCCACCCAGAGTCGGCAACGTGGCTTTCAGGGTCACAGCGCGGGCTGGGGATTTCAGTGATGGAGAGCTTCGCCCCCTACCCATCCTTCCAGGTCGGATGCACTTGAGCCAGTCGCGCTTCGTCACTCTTCGAGACGCCGATCGTCGGGAGATGAGCTTCGCCGAGCTGGTCGGTGAGGCAGACCCCTCGAGAATCGACGAGCAACTCGTCGTGACTCTCGACGCACAACTCTTCTATAGCGTCCTTCAGGCGCTTCCCTATCTTGTGCAGTACCCGTACGAGTGCACGGAGCAGACCCTGAACAGGTTCCTGTCCACCGGTATCGTCTCGTCACTGTATGAGCGCTATCCAGCCGTGGCGAGGATGGCGAAGGAGATGTCCGACAGGCAGACCCGGCTCGAGACGTGGGACCAGGTCGATCCCAATCGCAAGCTCGCCCTGGAAGAGACTCCCTGGCTGATCGAGGCGCAGGGTGGTGGGGGAGAGGATGCCCTCATCAACGTCCTGATGCCTCGCGTCGCAAAGGCTGAGCGCCAGGCGGCGCTGGCCAAGCTGGCCAAGACCCAGACGTCACTGGGTGGATTCCCGTGGTGGTCGGGAGGGCCGCCGTCGCCCTATATGACCCTCTACCTCCTGCAGGGATTCTCCCGGGCGCTGGAGTTCGGGATCGAAGTTCCGAAGGGCATGGTCGAAAATGGGTGGAGCTACCTGCACCGCCACTATCTGGACGAGATCGCCCCCCGGATGATGGACGAGGACTGTTGCTGGGAGTTCGTGACTTTCTTGAACTACGTCCTCTCCAGCTATCCGGACGAGTCCTGGACCGGGGGTCTGTTCAGTCAGGAAGAGCGCCGAGAGATGCTGGATTTCTCGTTCCGTCACTGGCGCGAGCACAGTCCGCTGCTCAAGAGCTCGCTGGCCCTGACGCTGTCGAGGGCCGGTCGCGAGGCCGATGCCGAGCGGGTCTGGGAGAGTGTCATGGACTCGGCGAAGACATCGCCAGACGAGGGTACCTACTGGGCCCCGGAGGAGCGATCATGGCTTTGGTACAACGACACGATCGAAGGCCACGCACTGGCCCTACGCACCCTGACGGAATTGGACCCAGACGAGCCGCGTCGCGCGGGGCTTGTTCAATGGCTGCTGCTCAACAAGAAATTGAATCACTGGAAATCGACTCGAGCCACAGCCGAGGTGATCTATGCCCTGGCTCACTACCTCGAGCGTGAAGGGACCCTCGCCATCCGCGAAGAGGTGCATGTGGACATCGGTCGCCGCAGAGAAAGTCGAGTCTTCGAGCCCGACAAGTACACAGGGCGGAAGAACCAGATCGTGATCCGGGGTGGCGAGATCGAGCCCGACTCCATGAGTACCATCGTCGTAGAAAAAGAGACCAAGGGCTTTCTGTTTGCTTCCGCCACCTGGAACTTCTCGACGGAGCGCCTACCTGAGAAGGCCGCAGGTGACTTCTTCTTCGTCGAGCGGCGCTATTTCAAGCGCCTGCACGACGGCAAGCAGTGGGTGCTCCAGCCACTGGAGGATGGGACGCGAATCGAGCCTGGAGACCAGGTCGAGGTCCAATTGTCTCTACGCAGTCGCCATGCTGCCGAGTATGTCCACCTGAGAGATCCGCGGGCGGCCGGCTTCGAGCCCGAATCGACCCGATCGGCCTATCGGTGGGAGCTCGGAATCGGCTGGTACGAGGAGGTTCGTGATAGCGGGTCCAACTTCTTTTTCGAGCTGTTGCCGGCTGGCGAATACACGTTTCGGTACCGCCTTCGAGCCAGTCTGGCCGGCACTTTCCGGGTTGCTCCGGCGACGGTTCAGAGCATGTACGCCCCCGAGTTCACTGCCTACTCGGCAGGGAATCTCATCGAAATCGAGGCGGCTGGTCATTGAGGCCGACGCCGGGATGGGTCGGCAGGGGCTTGCTGCTCAGCGACTGCCCGTGGAAGGCAGTCTGAGCACCTGGCCCTCGAAGATACGACTGGACCGCAGGCCGTTCATCTCCTTGACCGCGAGGACATCGGTGTTGTGGCGCTTGGCGATCTTCCACAGGGTGTCGCCCCGTGTTACCTGATAGTGGGTACGCCGACCGGCCTCCAGGATCTCAGCTCCTTGCTGCCGGTACTGTGAGGGAAACAGCGCCACATGGTAGTGCTGGGGGTGCCACTCCAGCATCGCGTCCAGGACGCCGTTGACCTCCAGGGTCAGGAGGGTATCGGCCATCCATCGACGGCAGTTCCGATTCCAGCTGCGCCTCATATCGACCGCCATGCCCGCCTGGTGCACCGAGAGTTTGGAGGCATTTCGCGGTTGCCGGTTGGTGGGACGGGTCAGACTGGTGACCACCAACTCTTCGCCGCAGGCCTCGTGGTACTTCTCGGCCAGCAGCTCGATGAAGTTCTTGACCTCTGGCCGGGTGAAGGGGAAGGAGACCTCCTTGAGAATGAAGTGCTCGTTTCCCTCCACCGACGTCAGCTGTCCCCTCTCGACCGCCTCGTAGACATCCCTGGGAGTGCTGAAATACACGAAGCCATGGCGCTCGGCCTGTTTGTTCTGCAGCGCCATGGAATCGGCGTTGGCTTGCAGGTTCTGGGCTGCGGCCGGGCCTGGAGTCGCCAGCAGGACCAGCAGACCGAGGGCGAGGGTCGAGCCCGCTACCGTCAATCGCCCGAGGGGATAGCGTTCGGTCGAGCACTGAGCTGATCGATTCATGGTTCGGCGATGTGGTTTGTTGCGGTCCCGAGCCGGCTAGAAAACCTGGTATCGGGCTGACGTCTGAAGACCCCCCCCCGAGGTATCGATGACCGACTATACAATACCCGCCACGACTGTCGTCAATACTGAAGTTCACACCGGCGCCATTTGCTGGGCGGCCGGGCCGCCTATACACTGCCTTCAACGAACGAGACTCTCTCCCGGTCCAGGCGGATACGGGGAAGACCGAGCCTCCTCATCATGGGATTCATCCTGTCTCACGTCGTCGCGCTCTTGCTGTTGGCTCTGCTCTTCCATATCTCCGGATGGCTGGTCGAAAGGGTGGCGTTTCGCCACCAGGCCGCTTTCTGGCCAACCCTTGTAACTCGACAGGCTCTCGGCATGGGAGTCTGGATCGCTGTCGCTTTCGTGCTGGCTGCCAGCGGATTCGCCACACCGTGGATGGTCTACGGCCTGGCTGGCTTGTTCGCCCTGGCGTTTGCGGCGGCACTCGTCTCTGGAGCCGTGGCGCCGCGGATGGACGGCTGGAGGAATCGCGGCTTCCTCGGGTTTGGTGTCGCAATCTCCGCGACTGCCCTCGGCCTCCTGTTGTGGGCTCTCTTCCTACAGACCCTTTGGCCGGCCGTCGGCTGGGATTCCAACGTCTACCACCTCACGGTGCCACGACTGTGGGCGGAGCATGGCGGCTTCAGACCTGTCGAGTTCAACGTCTACTCGAACTGGCCGCTGAACACGGAATTGCTCTTCCTCGTGGCAATCCTGTTGC
>JAUWSP010000114.1 GCA_030610025.1 Acidobacteriota bacterium
ACGGCCACAATGAGGGCATCTCTCCTGCTGGACCCCGACCAATCGGCCACAAGAGGGACAGACTACCGAACCGGTTGTTTGTCGCTTCAGCACTTCACATGGCCTCCCTGAAGGCTCAAGAGCCCTCTTCCTGTTCCGCCTCGGCCTCGGCCTCTTCCAGGGCCTGAACGATCTGGGTGACCTCGACCTCGGCTCGCCTGATCTTGCCGCGACACAGCTCCAACAGCCCGGCAGCAACCTTGAGTTGATCTGCCAGTTCGTCGATGTCGACTTCCTCGGCCTCGACCTGGCTCAAGATTCCTTCCAGCTGCTCGATGGCCTCGCCAAAACGGAGTTCCTCAACTGCCTTCTTCTTCGAGCTCATGTTTCCTCCACCTGGCTTACGAGATCGCCTCCCGCGAGGTGACTCGTGATTCTCTCACCTGGTACCACCTGCCTGGGATGTCGCAACAGCTCGCCCTTCGAGTCGCGGGTCACCGAGAAGCCCCGCTCGAGGGTGCGTTCTGGCGCCAACTGCCGACACAGGCGTTCCCACCCGTCGACAACCGCCGTCTTCTCACGCACGATCGCCGCCGCCTGGGCGGCAATGCGCTCGGCGACGAGATCCGACTCGTGATGCGCTGCTGCCAGATTCCGAGGGCCCGCATCGACAAGCCGCCGCAGTAGATCCTGCAGCTTGCGACCCTGCCCTTCCGCGCTCCACTGGCCAACTCGCGCGACAATCTCCGAGAGTTGCCCCAATCGGCCCGCTGCAGTCGCGATCCGGTGGCGTACCAGCCCCAGGCCTCTCTGTGCCCTACCCAGCGATTCGCGCCCCTGCCGTAGAAGTCCCACGGAATGCCGGGCGAGCGCTGCTCGCAGCTCGACCAATCGCCGCTCTTCCGAAGCCACGCGCTCGACCAGGAACTCTGCCACCTTGGTGGGCGTCTTGAAAGCGGTATGGGCGGCCAGATCGGCAATGGCCTGGTCGATCTCGTGACCCAGTCCGGTGAGCACCGGCACCGGCGCCTGAGCTACGGCTTCGCAGATCCCCTGGCTGTCGAACACAGCCAGGTCGGCTCGAGACCCGCCACCTCGAATCAGCACGGCACAGTCGACAGGCAGGGAAGACAACATTCCGAGAGCCGACGTCACCTCCTTCTCGGCCTCCTTGCCCTGGACCGAGGCGTGGATGAAGTAGACCTGAAAACCGAACCCACTCTCCTCGAGGGAGCTCAGAAAATCGTGGTAGGCAGCACTACCATCGGAAGTGATCAAAGCCACCCGCAGCGACAGCTCGGACAGGGTCTTCTGCCGGTTGAGCTCGAGCAGGCCCCGGGCGACCAGGCTCTCCAGTACCTCCTGTCGCCGTTTCGCCAGAAGCCCCGCCGTGAAGACCGGATCCACCGCTCTGACCACGAGCTGCAACCGGCCGAACGGTGGATAGAAGTCCACCGCTGCCCGACAGCGAATGGTCTGCCCTTCACCGATCTCGAGGCCTGCCGTGGCCAGCTGCTGACGAATTCGTGGGTGATCCGTGCGCCAGGCGACAGCTTCCAACTTGCCTTCGATCTGGTCGTCGTCACCCTTTTCGATGAGCTCGAAGTAGAGATGCCCCCGCTGGCTGACCCTCACTCGATTGACCTCTCCCACCACCCAGACTTCCGCAAAGGCCTCCCGTAGGAAGTCCCTCAGGTCTGTGCAGAGCTGGGAGACCCTGTAGGTCTCTTCTTGGAATGGCAGGCTCAGGACGCAGTCTCTCCGTCGAGCAACCGAAGCCCCGCCCTCATCAGTGATAGCTCACGAGATCTTCCGACGACTCGAGGGGAATCGTCTGGGCCCAGGCGACCGCTTCTTTCTCACCGAGGGTGAGCTTGCTGAGAAACTCCTCGGCCTCGTGGCGCTCGTGGAAGAGTCTCCAGATAAAGGTGTGACCTGCAGGGGCCGTGAAATAAGTGTACCGCTTGGCGGTCTCCGTGAGCTCGAATCCGAGATCGGTCTCGCCATTCACACCGACACAGGCGATGGCGATCGCTCGATAGGCCAGAGCCAGGGCTTTGAGAGCGTCTTCGTAGTCCACCAACTCCTCGCGCGACAATGGGGTATGGTAGATCGCGACGCGAGTTGCATCCTCTTCTGCCAGGAGGTTGTAGGGTACGTCGGTACGATCCATGGCCTCCCGGGTCTCCTCGGTGGTCACGAAGACATCTTCTGTGCCGCTGACCTTGTAGGTGATGGCAAACACGTTTTCGTCGATCTCGGTGAAAGCCTCTGCCAGCATGCTTTCGTCTTCGATCGTAAAATAGTAGAGACTGTTGCTCAGTCGTCGAGTCGTCATTTGGATCTCATCTCCTTCGAGAGCACCGGCCGGGTGCTGGTTCACCGCCTCTTCAAGGAGTACTTGAACACCGGTAGAGTCAGCTAGACGTGTCGAATCGGCCCCGAAAGACCGACCCCTCACTATGCCAGAGCCTTCACTGGGAGGTCATGGGTCCGCGAGAGAAGTCCCCGCACCCCAGCCTGCGGGTTCCGCTAGCGCGGATCTCTGGAGCCTGCTCGACATGACCGCCGCCAAATCCAGAAAGAAAAGGAAGAAGAAGCCGGCCTTCGACCTTCGGCTGCCGGGAGCCGTACTGAGGATCTGGCCCGAACGCGGCTCTGCAGCCGCCGCCGATGCACCGCCCCGGCTCGACGACCTGCTGCCTGATCTGCCGGGCCTTCACCGGCTCGACTCGGGAATTGCCGTCGTGACCCCAGAGGCCCCCGATCCGGCACCGATGGATACCGCGGTTCACCTCGGGCTGACCCTGGTCGACAGCCTGCAGCGACGACAGTCCCCCGCCGGTGAATCGGGACCCAGAATCCTCGTCTCACCCGGTGAGGTACTTTTTCGGCAGGGCCTGCCGTCGCTGGCGGTCGACGCCGTGGGAGAGCATGTCGAGGCCTGGTCCGGCAACCTTGACCCGGGACGAGTGCACATTACCGGTTGGGCTGCCAGCATGCTCGAGGAGCCCCGCGAGCTCTCGCCGAGCTCCGTCACGGCAGAGTTGCTGGGTGGCTCCATCCCTGTCTTCGAAGTGGGACCGCCGCTGCGGGCGGGGGCACCCTGGCGGAACCCTGAGCTGCTCAACCGTCGTCTCAAGCCTCTACCCAGGACAGCGCTGTTCAACTCCGTCAAGGATCATCTGACGATCCCGGCATGGCGCGTCGAGGGAGCGCTGGGATGCGGCAAGAGCCGGCTGGTCTTCGAGGTGTTGCTGCACTCGGGCACTCCCGCCTTGTGGCTGCGAGCTCAACCCAGCCGTCGGCGAGGTAGATCCCTGGTGCGTCAAATCGCCGAACACATCCTGGCCCCGCCTTCGCCTTCTGCGTCGTTGCCGCTGCTTCCCAGGATCCGCGACGTACAACTGCAGGACGAGATCCATGCCCTTCTCCCGGCCGAAAATGTCGATGACGAGCAGGCGTTGACAGAACAGCTGCCCGCGATCCTGGCACGCGTTTCCACGGGCCTGCCGAGCCCCCTCTATCTGGTCGTCGACGACGTCGAACAGATCGATAGCCGCGACTCGGAATTCGTCAACCACCTGCTGGATCACCCCGAGCTCGGCAGGGGATTCCATCTGCTGCTCGTCGGTCGTGGTGGCACGTCCCTACCGCCTGCAATGCACCAACTGCCGACCCTGCCGGTCCACCCCTTCGATCCGTCCGAAATGGAGGATCTCGCCGAGCAGCTCTTCGATGGGCTGTCGCTGCCACCTGCTGTCGAAGGACGTTTGCGTGAAGCCACGCAAGGCTATCCATTCGCCCTGGAAGAAGGCATGGCGGCGTTGATCCGCGAAAAGAATCTGCGACGAGTCTACGGCAGCTTCTTCTTCGCCGGTGCCGAGTCGACCGACTTCCAACCTTCGCCACGCCTGATTTGCCATCTCGTTGCCGAGGCAGCGCGATTGGAGGCGCTGCTTCCACTCCAATTGCTTTCGGCGGTCGCGGGAGCCGTGCCGCCAGAAAGGCTCGAGGCGGCCGCCGCGAGCCTTGGCACCTCGCCTCCCCTGAGTTGGGAGTCAGCACCGTTGGCTGCCGGACTTCTCCGCTCCGTCGCCTCACCCTGGGGCCCTGGAGTCGAGCTCACCTCGAAGGCCTTCTCCGCCGCCCTTCGACAAAGCCTGGCTCCAGAGACCATCGAGCAGGCTCGACAGTTCATGGGCCAGGTGTTGGCCGAAAGGAGTCGAACCGGGGAAGCGCACTGGCATTCCTATGTTCTCCTGAAAGGCACCGGCGAAGGACTTCAATCACTGATCCAAACGCTCAAGACACCCCACGCCGCCAGCGTACCCGCCGACCTGATGCTGGTTGCCCTCGACGACGAGCTGAAGTCGGTAAGGGAACGTCGTGGGAGCACCGACGCCGAGCTCGAGATTCTGTGGCGGCTCCTGCCGCTCGCCCGCAAGCGCGGACGCCTGCATGAGTACGAAGGTGAGCTGGCACGAGCCGTCGATCTGGCATCGGGCCATCCGAGTCGCCTCTTGGCATTGGCGGGGCTCAAGGGAGAAATGGATCGGGAGGCCGGTCGCTACCAGGCTGCCGAGTCGACCATTCGCCTGGCGCTCTCGGCCGCGCAGGGAGCGGACGAGAGGCGGCAGGCCCTACTGCTGATACAGCTCGGACGCTTGCACTTGGACCAGGAGCGCCTCGAGGAGGCCAGACAGCTCTTCGAAAAACTCGACGAGACGCTGGAACGTCGAGGTGCTTCCGCCCTTTGTGCCGCCTGCAGGTACCACCTCGGAAACATCGCCGCCCAAGAGAACCGACTCGAAGACGCTTTGAAGCTCCACCAGGAAGCGCTGGCTGAGAGGCGCAAACAAGGAATCCTACGGGCCTCGGGAAACTCGCTGACCGCCCTGGGTTCTGTGTACCTGGCTCTCGGCAACTACCCATCAGCGCTGGAGAACTACCGCGAAGCCCAGGAGATCCTCGGAGAGCATGGCGCCGAAGAAGATGTGGGGTTCCCGCTGCTCGGCCTGGGCAAGGTACTCAACCGGCTGGGCGACTATACGGCAGCCTCCGGACCCCTCAAGCAGGCGCTGGCACTCAGACAAGGCAAGGACGAGGTCGCCGGTGAGGCGGTGGCACGGCTGGCGGTCGCCGAGAATCATCTCTTCCTGGGTCAACACGACCAGGCGCTCGCGGAGGCCACGGAGGCTCACTTCAAGCTGAACGTGATCTCGCGGAAGTCCCTGCTGGCAGACGCCGAGCTGCTACTCGGGCGGATCGGGTTGCAGCAGCGCAGGTTCTCTTCTGTTCAAGAGCATCTCGCTTCGGCGCTCGCAAGCCATCGCGAGGTTGGGGACGCGGAGTCCGTCGGCTTCGATCTGGCCATGCTGATTCGCCTGGCGGTCAACACCGAAGAGGTCGAGGATGCCCGCCGATGGTCCGAGCAGCTACTGCAGCATCTCCGAGAGTTGTCCAGGGCCCAACTCCTGGAAGAGATCCAATTCGGCTTGTATCGGGGACTGACGTGGCTGCGCGAGCGAGGTGAGGAAGCGGCCGATCCTCTACCCAATCTGCAGGCCGCCTACCGCGAGATCCTGCGCAAGGCTTCGCACCTGGAACCCCAGCGACGGCATCATTTCCTGTTCCAGATCGCAGAGCATCGAGAGATCCTCGAAGCCGCTACCCGGGCTGGACTACCTCTCGATCAGGACCTTTTCTGACCAGCCCGGGGCCTCTAGTGGGCTGTAACGTTTGAGCGTTACAGTCCACTAGTTTCGGGCCAGGTAGCCGTCGAGTTGCTCTCTTTCGAAGGCGGTCAGCTTCCCCTCTTCGATGAAGTAGGTCTCGCCGGCATCCGGCATGGGCAGGCGGACTACGGAGAGCATTCGCTCGAGCCCCTCACATTCGGCACCACCGCCGGGAGCGAAAAGCGCCAGGCCGCGACAGAGAGTGACCATCTGCCCGGCTAGCCGACTCTTGATCCGAACCTCGATGAAGCGCGGCAGCTCTTCGGCCACGACTCGATAGCCCGAATCCTCCCGTGTGATCTCGAACTGTCCTTCGATCGAGGTCTCCTGTTCGGGCAGCTCGACGAAGTCGTTCATCTGAGCTGGCAGGCCAGCGACCTCGAGATCGGCCTGCAACTCTGCTTCGCCCTGGAATCGGGCTGTCAGTCGACCTCGGTGGGAACTGCCCCCTATCGGCCACAGAAGAAGCTGGTGATTGGCCACCTCCAGAACCGGATTCGTCGAATGGAGTTGAATGAGGATGGCCCCCTGCTCGATCGGCGCGATTTCAGCCAGCAAGTCCTCGTGGGTGCCATCGATCCGATCCGACTCGAGCACCTCGGAATTCTCGGGCACCTCCGCTTCCAATGCCGTCACCGGCAGCGACAAGAGCGGCGCCAACACCATCCAGACCACGACCAGCGGCCAGGTCTGCTCCCATCGGCGTCGGGAGAATTTCGCGCAGGGGCTCTGTTCCATAGCTCGGTCGACCGCTTGTCCCCAGACCAGTGGCCCGTGCGGTAAGTTCGCACGGGACACTAGTTCTGAATCACGGATAGTAGCCCCGGATGGTCCTGGCCTTCAACTTCCCACTCTTGACCTCGACCTCGACCTCTCGAAACTGGCCGCCAGGCTCGGGGTTGTCCGAGGCGTAGGCCACCAGATATTGGCTCCTCAGCTCCTCTTCGATCTCGCGGTACACGCCGCTCAGTTCCTTCGCCCTGGAAATAAAGAACACTCGGCCGCCAGATTCCTCCGCCAGGCTGGTCAGCT
The DNA here is from genome assembly GCA_030610025.1 of Acidobacteriota bacterium. Taxonomy (GTDB): domain Bacteria; phylum Acidobacteriota; class Thermoanaerobaculia; order Multivoradales; family JAHEKO01; genus JAUVRX01. Next base: position 6,750 of record JAUWSP010000114.1, read on the forward strand.
TGTTGCGCACACCCCTCTCCAGGGCACCCACGTCGAGACCAATCGAGTAGATGGTCACACCACTGCGGCGGGCGAACTCGAGGGAGTCTCGAAAGGGCATGGCACTGGCGGTATCATCCCCGTCCGAAAGCAGAATCAAGGCACGTCGGCCACGCATCGCCCTGAAGTAGTAGAGGCCTGTCACCACCGCGTCGTGCAAGGTCGTCCAGCCCACCGATTGGAGATCTTCGAGTGAGTCCTGAACGGCGCCGACGTCATCGGTCGGAGCGATGAGCAATCTGGGCCGATCGCTGAAAGCGACCGCGAAGACCTTGTCGCGCAGGGTGATGATGTTCTCCAGGAAGCCCATGGCCGCCGCCTTGGCTTCGGGCAGGGATTCGGTCATGGAGCCCGAGGTGTCGATCACGAAACCGAGAGTCAGGGGAAGATCTTCTACCAGCTCGAACTTGGTGATCTTCTGTGGCCGTCCATCCTCTTTGACCGCAAAGTCATCCTGCGTGAGTCCCTTGACGGGCCTTCCGCCTCGCTCGGTGACGGTAGTAAACAGCTCCACCAGCTTGACTTCGACCTCCTCCAGGAACTGGGGAGCGTTGAGAAATCGCACCTCTTCTGCGCGGCTTTCGTCATCGAGAAGCGCCATGACCGTGAGATAGGCCATCCCTTCGGCCGGCGGGACGTCGATCTCCACCTCCCAGGGAGGGCTCTGGAGCTCCGCCACCGTCTTCTCGTTGACCTTGAACTCCACCTTCTCCACTCGGCGTTCTTCGGGCACCACGACCTCGGCTCGGGCAACGATGCGACCGCTCACAGCGGCTCCCCGAGCCGGATCGATGATGCGCACCCGCAAGGCACCCCGCGGTTGATTGATCACGACTTCATCGGTGGCTACGATCTCACCCGCCGCATCGATGCCCTCGGCCCGGACGACCTGCTCCACCGGGAACTTGGCCAAACGAAGCTCGGCCGTGAAGGGACGGCTG
>JAUWSP010000226.1 GCA_030610025.1 Acidobacteriota bacterium
CACCAGGGTCGCATAGCCGCTGAAGATCGAGCCGAGCACTACCAGGGGGAGCGCCATCTCCCACTTCCCCTGCCATAAGGCGCTCCTCACCTCCCGGAGACTGAAGGCCTGACGACCTGCCTTCGTGAGGATCCCTTCGCGAACACCCCAAGCGGCAACCAGCAGAAGCAAAAGGAGGCCGGGGACCAGACCGCCGAGGAAGAGATCTGGGATCGCGACCTGCGCGACGATGCCGTAGAGCATGAGAGGCAGGGCAGGGGGAAATAGGAGACCCAGTGAGCCGGATGCCGTCAACAGTCCGATCGAGAAGCGTTCCCGATACCCGTCGGACCGGAGGGCCTGAAACAGCAGCCCTCCAAGCGCCAGGATGGTAACGCCGGAGCCACCCGTGAGCACCGTGAAGAACGCGCACGACAGAGTGGCTACAACCGCTGTACCACCTGGCACCCACCCGAACAGGGCCCGGAAGACCTTCAATAGCCGCTCCGAGGCCCCCCCCTTGGCCAGCATGAAGCCCGCCAGCGTAAACAGTGGAATCGCGGGCAACGTGGGCGACACCACCAGCCGATAGGACTCGGCAGGAACGGCGGCTGCGGGCACACCCACTGCGAGAAAGAGAAGCACCGCAATTCCACCCAGGGCGGCGAAGATGGGGGCACCCAGAAGAGTCGCCACCAGAACTACTCCCACGAGGGGCAGGGCAGGTACACCTTCCAGCCACAGGGGAGACTGACCCACCCACAGGCCGATGAGCAGGCCGATCAGGGCCGGAATCCGGGCCACCCCTCGATCCGCGGAGTGCCCAACCAAGCGCCAGGCGATGAAGGCGAATCCGATGGGCATGGCCAGCTGTGCAACCCAGACTGGAAGGCCGGCCGCGACCTCGGTGCCCGCCTGGCGCTCGATGACCACCAGATCCCAGGCAGCTCGCGCCAGAAGCGCCGTGATCCCCGCCGCCACGGTGTTGGCGCCGATTTTGGCCACTTCCCGCCATCGACCCTCCGGCAAGAATTCCCCCGTCGCCAGCGTCAGGAGTTTGCCTTCGCGGGCTGCCAGGGCGGCACCCAGAAAAGTGACCCAGAGAGTCAGATGCTGAACAAAGGGGAGAGAGCCGGGAATACCGACTCCGAAGAGGGCTCGCAAGCCAGCTTCGGCCAACGGCAGGATCGCCATCAGGACCAACGCCAAGCCGGCCAGACCACTCTCGAGGCGCCAGAAGGCACTCTTCAGCGTCAAGGACACTCCGATCGCGACGACTGGCCAGAAGCGAGACTATTTCTGGAACTGGCCATCTTCCGCCTCTGAATAGTCCAGGAAGAGAATCTCGGTCTGCGTCAGCAACCACTCCGCGCGTCGCTGGGCAAGCACATTGGCCAATCGTAGCGAGGGCTCCTCATCCGGGTCGATGGCCAGAGCTTGATGGAGCAAGTCTCGAAACTCCCGCCAGTCCTGAGCCGGAACCGACACGGCTTCGGCGAAGGTAACAAACGGCGAGGCGCTTCTGCCGTGCGACAGCTCGACAGCCCGATCGAAGTGCAGTCGCGCCTGTTCGACCGAGCCTCCCGCCGCCTCGGGCATCGCCTCCAGCGCGATCAACACCCCGTGCACGGCACCCCAGTCGTAGGCCTCATCCAACACCACGACGCGATTCATCAGGCTCCTGACCGCCGGCACGTCTGCCACGAGCTCGGGCCGATCTTGCCCTAGAGAGATAGCGCCGCCCCAGGCTGCTCCCGTCCAGAACAAGAGTGACACCTGATCTCTACCGAAGCTCTCGACAGCACCTCGGGGCTCGAGCTTCAGTCTGTCCACGACGCCTGACGACTCCAACTCCATGGCGCGAAAACAATAGTCCCGGCCACGAAGATAGAGCTGCAGCGCTCGATCATAGCCTCGGCTTGCAGCCTCGAAATCGGTATCTTCGAGCTGCTCGGCTTCGGCCTCTACAAAGGCGAAAGCGTACTGGGCAAAGCCTTGGCAGGCGGCTAACAACAGACCCCGGTGCTCTGGCTTTTCGGCCAGCAGCGACTCGAGAGTCTTCAGCGCGAACGGTGTGGCATCCCGAATCAGCTCCGGGTCGCCGTCGGAAGCAAAAACATCGCCTGTCGAGACCAAGGAGTCGGCCAGGGCGTTGACTGCCAGCCCTCGAACCGAACAGGCCCAACCGGACAGGGCAAGGCAAGTCAGCGTCGCAATAACGACCAACTGACGGATCCAGGAGAGTTACTGCAGCCCATCCTGGTGTCGGCTTCGGCTCATCTCACGGGCCTTCGATTCCTGCAACGGAGTCTTGAATGTACCCGCGGGCAGGTTGACGGTCAAGCCAAGCGACGCAGGGACCCCGAGCCTGTCGTCGTGACCGAGCGATTCAATACGAGGATCGCAAACGCGAGCCTGCAACCTGTCCAAAGGGATAACGTACTAGGATCTAGGCGGTGGGGCGAGGATTGTGCGGCTCCAGGTTGCCTCGAATCCTCTTCCCTGGACCAACGGAGCAAGGCAAGTGCAGAAGAAAACCCAGGAGTACGCCCAGCAAGCGCGCCACTTTCTTCGTGAGTACACCGAAGGCCTGAATGTCCGCGACCTGCGGCGCCTTTTCGACCAGGATGCCGCACATGCCTACAAAGTCCTGACACGAGATCAGGATGCGGCTGACGAGCCTGAGAATCCGACGCGCAGATTCTTCCACCGGGCCAAGATCATGTTCCTCGGAATCTCCTACAAGCTCGGCCCAGCCCGGCGGATGCTCTTCGTGTTCTGCCTGCTGTTCGCAATACTCGGGCTCATCAGCCCGCCAACCTTCGAGTTCTACTCGGACCAGGCGAGTGTCGAGATCGACTTTTCACCCTTGTGGTTCCTGCTCAGCATCGGTGGCCTCCTCTGGTTACTCATCGTGGAGCTCGTGGATCGTGTCCGAGTCCGGGATGAGCTCGAGGTAGCCCGAAAGCTGCAGAGCGACCTACTGCCTGACACCTCACCCGAGGTGCCTGGTTACACCTTCGCCCATTCCTATCGCACGGCCAACGAAGTCGGTGGAGACTACTACGACTTCCAGACTCTTCCCGATGGCCGCCTGGCGATCCTGATGGGCGATGCCAGTGGACACGGAATCGCCGCGGGCCTGCTGATGGCGATCGCCAACGCAACGCTGAAGACCGCCATGGACGTCGATCCGGAACCGGAAGCGGTGGCATCCCTACTCAATGCAGCGCTCTACCGCACCGGCGATCGCCGGGCGTTCATGACCCTGTTCTATGGCCTTCTCGACCCGGCCAGTGGAGGGTTCACCTTCGTGTGTGCCGGACATCCCTTCCCTCTGCTGCGCAGGGCTGGAGGTCCGATCGAAGAGCTCGGGACCGGAACGCTTCCCCTGGGCCTGCGTCGTGACATCGACCCGAAAGCGCAGTCGGTCGTTCTGGAGGACGGCGACCTCCTTGTCCTCTTCACCGATGGCCTTCCCGAGTCCGTCAGCGGGCCGGATGGCGATGCCTTCGGTTTCCAGAAAATCAAACAACTCCTGGCAACGGTAGGCTCTCCCAGCAAAGTACACGATCGCATTCTCATGGCCTTCGACCAGCATATCGGCCATGAGCCCCTGACCGACGACCTGACCCTGGTGGTGATCTCCAGGGCTGCCTGATTGGCCCCGCCTAGTGGGCTGTAACGTTCGAACGGTTAGTGGATGTGCGAGTCATCGGGTTCGAGATCAAGGCGCGCCGACGCAGGAATAGCGGGACTATGTCGAGGAGGCGCAACGCCGAGATCGAGCCCGAGGGCCGCTCAGGCGCTAACCGTTTGAGCGTTACAGTCCACTAGGCCCGCTCGACCACCATGGCAAGGCCTATCCCACCGGCCGCACAGACGGTGATCAGACCGAGATTCATGCTTCGGGAGCGCAACTCCTCGAGCAACTGAATGGTGACCCGCCCGCCGGTGGCACCGAAGGGATGGCCAAGGGCAATCGAGCCTCCGTTGACGTTGAAGCGTTCCAGGTCGATCTCACCGAGAGGCTCGCTGCGGCCCAACTCCTGAGCCGCGAACTTGCGTGAAGCGAAGGCCTTCATGTTGGAGAGCACCTGCGCCGCAAAGGCCTCGTGCATTTCCACCAGATCGATGTCGGCGAGCTTCAAGCCGGCTCGATCGAGAGCCACCGGCGCGGCGTAGGCAGGCGCTTGCAGCAGTTGAGTCCCGGGGTCCAGGCTGGCATAGGCGAAGGAGCGGATGTAACCCAGCGGCGAATAGCCCAGGGCTCGAGCCTTGTCCTCGCTCATCAGGAGTACCGCCGAAGCACCGTCGGTGATTGGGCTGGAGTTGCCCGCCGTCAGCGTGCCATACCGGCGATCGAATACCGGCTTGAGCTGCCCCAGCGCTTCCGCGGTCGAGTCGGGTCGAATCCCGTTGTCGACGCTGACTGCCGTGTCGAACCCCGGGCGGGGAAAGGTGGACACGCTCTGCCGCGAGAGTCGCCCCTCCTCGGTTGCCGCAGCAGCCCGTTGATGTGACATCAAGGCGATCTCATCCTGGGCACGGCGCGAAATCTCATTCTCCTTGGCCATCTTCTCGCACGCCTCACCCATGGTCATCCCGGTCGTGTACTCAGCGATCGCAGGTGGAACGGGAACCAGATCGCGCGGGCGAATCTTGGATGCCACAGCCAGTTTCTGGCCGACGCTCTTGGCCTTGTCGAGCTCCATCAACCAGCGTGAGGCTGGTTTCGAAACCAGGATTGGAACGTTGCTGAGCGACTCGGCACCACCGGTCAGCACGACATCGCACTGGCCAGTGAGAATGGCTTCCGCCCCAGAGGTGATGGCCCGGTTGGACGAGGCGCAGGCAAGGCTCACCGTGGTTCCCGGAATCGTCATCGGTAAACTGGCTCGAAAGACGACCTCCCGCCCCAGGTTCGGAGCTTGCAGCGCCGGTACCACAACCCCGAATATCGAGTAGTCGACTTCTTCCGGAGGCAGGCCGGTGCGGGCAAGCAGCTCGGCACTGGCCACGCCAGCCAGGTCGATGACATCCATATCGCGGAAATCGGTTCCGGCCCTGCAAAAAGGAGTGCGGCAGCCGTCGACGATCGCCACCCGTCCCCCGACACCCTTCAAGGTCTGGCTGGCCACTCTGGCGATGTTTGGGGCCTCTCCGGGCCCGCGAGTCCAGACGCTGTCAGCGAGAGCACCGATCTCCTCGGCAGCCGAGCTGTCGAGTGGAGGTGGCAATACCGGCACTCGATCCGATGACTTGCTGTTCGAATTGGAATTGGCAGCCATGAACCTGATCTCCTCGCTAGTGTCCCGTGCGGTAAGTTCGCTGCCTAGATCGCGGTGGGCTTCACGTTGCTGGCACGGCGCGCCGACGCAAGCATAGCGGGACTATGGTGAGGTGGCGCAACGCCGCCAGCGGCGGGAAGAACCCGCGAGGTAGGCAGCGAACTTA
>JAUWSP010000368.1 GCA_030610025.1 Acidobacteriota bacterium
ACCTCTTCACCACGATCGAGCGCTCCTTCTCGAGCCGCTCCCTGGAGAGACAGGTCATTCTGAAGGTGGACACTCCGAGGCAGTACTCTCCGGAGCAGACGGCGGCCCTCTACGAAGGCCTCTATGCGCTTCTCGATGGGCGTCGCGAGGAGCTCGATATCGCCGACATCAGCTACTCTTTCGATCGCGGCACGGGCCGCTCGAGAGCGGGGTGGAGGCGGAGTCGGCAGATCGACATCTATCTCTTGGATGAGGACGAGAGCGATCTGACGACCGGCGAGGTCCGGGAGCTTCTGCGGGAGTTGTTGCCGGTCAAGGCGGGTGTCGACTTGCGGATCGCCGCCGGCCGGGGACGCCATGGATCGTCGGGCATCCAGATCGAGCTCATGGGCGATGACCCGGTCGTTCTCGGCTTGCTGAGCCAGCAGGTGGCGGATCGCCTCTCGGCGCTGCCCATGATTCGGGACGTGGACACGTCTCTCGAGAGCGGTGACCAGGAGATCCAGGTGCGGGTATCTGGAGATCGTGCCGTGCAGGCGGGGCTGTCGAGCCGAGCTGTAGCCTTCACGGTGAACAACGCCCTGTCGAGCCGGGCCGTCAGCCATTTCAAGACCGGCGAGCGGGAAGTCGAGTTGGTCATGCAGTATCGAGAGCAAGACCGTGAGACCCTGGACCAGCTCAAGAACGTACCGGTTTTCGCCGCCGCGACGCCACTGCCTCTGGGCGCAGTGGCCGAGTTCGAGTTCGTGGCCGGGCCGCGAAGCATCGAACGCGAGAATCATCTGGCGCAGGTTTCTGTATCTGCCAATACGACCGATCCGACGGCCTCCTTTGCCGCCATGGGCATGATCACCAAGATGATGAACGAAATCGCCCTGCCGCCGGGCTACGAGTGGAGCTTCGGGCGCTGGAACCGACACATGCAGGAAGATCAGAATAGCGGTTTGTTCGCGCTGCTCTTCGCGCTGCCCCTGGTCTATATGCTGATGGCCGCCCTGTTCGAGAGCTTCACCCAGCCCCTGACCATCATGTTCTCGGTGCCTTTCGCACTGTTGGGTGTAGGCCTGATGATGAAATTCGCCAATCAGCCATGGGAGACCATGACCCTGTTGGGCCTGATCGTGTTGCTGGGCGTGGTCGTCAACAACGCCATCGTCCTCATCGACCACATCAACTTCCTACGGCAGAGCGGTCTGAGCCGTACCGAGGCCATCGTCCAGGGCGGCCAGCACCGGTTGCGTCCAATCCTGATCACCGCGGTGACGACCATTCTGGGTCTGATGCCGATGGTTGCGCCGTTCCTCTTTCCTCAATGGTTCGGGCCGGTCGAGGGCCGGGCGGCCACCTGGGCACCCATCGGGCTGATCATCGTGGGCGGGCTCACGACATCCACCTTTCTGACTCTCATCATCATTCCCACCATCTACTCTCTCGTCGACGACTTCACACTTTTCCTCGGGCGAGTGGTCAAGGCGGTATGATCCCGGACTTCGCGTTGATGGACTTCCGGACACAGCACCGCTGGAGATAGGCATGTTCGAGCAAAGGCAGCTTCCAAGAATCTTCTGGGCCATGGCCCTCGTCTGCACGAGTTGGCTGGCCTGTTCCAAAGGGGACTCGGAGGGCGAGCAGCAGGGCGCCGCCCACCGTCCCTCTGGCCAGCCAGGCGCCTCTTCGGGTCACGCTGGTGGCCCGGGAGGGGGCCGTCCTGCCGCGGCCGTGCCGGTAGAGGTGGCCAAGGTGGAGCGACGGAGCATTTCGTCGTTCATCGAGACCAACGGGACCCTGGAAGCCGAGAACGAGGTCGATCTGGTGGCGCGAGTCACGGCTCCGGTCGTGGACCTGAAGGTCGAGGAAGGGATGCAGGTCGACAAGGGCCAGATCCTGGCGCGATTGGACGATTCCGAGCTGCGGGCGCGGGCCGAGATCTCTCGAGCCACCCTGGAAGAGGCCGAACAGGTCTTTGGACGCGCCGTGTCGCTGAAGGAGAACCAGCTCATCAGCCCCGAGGAGTACGATCAGGTCGTGACTCGCCTGGAGACGGCTCGGGCCCAGTCGGAGTCGGACCGAATTCAGCTCGGGTACACCGAGATCAGGGCACCGTTTGCCGGCCTCGTCGTGACCCGTTACATCCACTACGCCGAGCAGGTCAATACCGGAATGCCGCTGTTTCGCATCTCGGATTTCACTCCCCTGCTCTGCCCGATCCAGATTCCCGAGCGGGATATCCCGAAGGTCCAGGTCGGCCAGCAGGCCTATCTCACTTTGGAGGCCTGGCCCGAGGAGAGGTTCCCCGCCAGGGTGCTTCGTGTTCGACCGGTGGTGGACTCAGCGACGGGAACCGTGCGAGTCACCCTGGAAGTGGAGACGAGGGGTCGCCTGAGGCCAGGGATGTTCGCTCGGGTCTTTGTCCAGACAGAGACCCGGTCGGATGCGTTGGTCGTTCCCAGGTCGGCCCTTTCCCTGGAGAGCATCGGTGACACCGTTTTCGTGGCAGCGGGTGATACCGCCTCTCGCAGAGATGTTCAACTGGGATTCAAGGAAGGCGACTCCGTAGAGGTGCTGAGTGGAGTCTCGGAAGGAGAGAGGATCGTCGTCATCGGACAGGACGGATTGAGCGACGGCACCCCCATCCAGATCCCGTCGGGTCTCGGCGAGGGCGCGGCGGCTGAGCCACAACACGCCGCATCAGACTCCGGACCGCAGCCCAGGTCTGGGGATGTGCCACGGGGTCCCGATGGCCGACCCGATTTCTCTCGGATGACGCCGGAGCAGCTGGAGCGAGTCAAAGAGACCATGCGATCTCGCGGCTTGAGCGAAGAGCAGATCGAGGAGCGCATCAGGGGAGCTGGCGGCCCGGCCGCACAGAAGCCGGAGTGACGAGCCCGAGCCATCCTTCCCGATCGGCGGCGGACTGGCCGCGACCCGATCCGAGCCTCCAAGGCGGAGCCGTGATTTGAAGCTCATCGACTTCTCGACCCGCCGGCCGGTCAGCATCATCATCTTTGCGGCGGCGGCCGTAGTGTTCGGCCTCGTGGCCTTCAGCCAACTGGCCACCGATCTATTGCCGGACATCAACTATCCGTCCCTGTCCGTTCAGACCACCTACGAGGGCACCGCACCGATCGAGGTGGAGAGCCTCATCACCCGCCCGGTCGAGAACGCCGTCGGCGTGGTGAACAACGTCGTCCGGGTGATCTCCAGCTCCCGCACGGATGTCAGCGAAGTCACCCTCGAGTTCAGCTGGGGCACCAACATGGATATGGCGGCCCTCGATGTGCGAGAGCGCCTCGACGTGCTGCAACTGCCAGCCGATGCCGATCGCCCGCTCCTGCTGCGATTCGACCCTTCTCTCGATCCTATTCTTCGTCTGGGGCTGTCGGGAGGCAGCGACCTGGTGCGGTTGCGTCTGATCGCCGAAGAGCAGGTCAAGCGAGCGTTGGAGCGGATCGAGGGGGTGGCGGCGGTGGTGGTCAGTGGCGGGCTGGAAGAGGAGATTCAGGTCGCGCTCGACGAGCGCCGTCTGGCCAATCTCGGTGTGACAGCCGATCGGGTGCTCAGTCGTCTGGCGCAAGAGAACGTCAACCTCACTGGCGGTCGATTGCGCGAAGGTCAAACAGAGTTCCTGGTACGAACCGTCAACGAGTTCGTGCGACCCGAAGACTTGAACGCGGTGGTCATCGACAGCTCGCAAGGTGCCATCGTGAGGCTGGTGGATGTGGCGCAGGTCTACAGGGGCCACAAGGAGCGCGAGATCATCACGCGGATCAATGGCCAGGAGAGCGTCGAGGTCGCGGTCTACAAGGAGGGCGGCACGAACACGGTCACCGTTTCGGACGCGGTGACGGCCAGTCTCGACGACTTGCGCCAGCGGTTGCAGAAGCTCGACCCCAGCCTGCGGCTGACAATCGTGACCGATCAAGCCCGCTACATTCGTCAATCGGTGTCCGAGGTGCTGCGAACGGCCCTTTATGGGGGGCTGCTGGCCATTCTTGTCCTCTTTCTTTTCCT
>JAUWSP010000019.1 GCA_030610025.1 Acidobacteriota bacterium
CCCATGCCCCCAATACCTCAAGACCTCACTGCCTCAAGCCCAAGGCGCGGATGGGAGGGGGGGTCACGCTGAACGAGGCGGGCGGATCTTGTTGACCCACCAGTTGACCACACGATTCACGACTGTTCTGGGATAGTTGACCATCGGGCTCGGAAGTGTCTGCAGTGCCTTGTCGATGTCCCCGAGGGAACTCTCGACAGCTTTCGCAGGACTGGCCATCCACAGGATCTTCTGATCGCGATTGACCAGATAGAGAGCGGCGGCAGCTGACTCGTCTTCGGAGGGTGGTACGACGCCGTACAGGGACGAGAAGTCCCGGTCGTCGCTGAGCAGAGGGAATTGCAGATGCAGCTCTCGCTGTAGCTCCTTGAGTGCCGCCACCTTGGCTCGCGAAATGCCCAGAATCACCGCGCCCCGGTCCTTGAGCTTGCGTTGGCCCCCGGCGAGATGCTTCAAGTCAGACCGCACTCGGTCGCCGTCGCCGTCGAAGAAATACAACAGCACGGCCATACGCGGCACCTCGTCCCGCAACATGAGAACCACGTCTTCGGTCGAAGCTAGATCGAAATTGGGCGCTTCCGCGCCAACGACAAGCGTAGCTGCCATCGCTCTTACCTTTCCCTCGAGACTTGAGATCAGCTATCCGATCCCGGGAGGAGCCCCGGTGGGATGTTCTTGGCCACGTCGAAATATAACACCACGACCATCAGCATCACGATGAGCACGAAGCCCACCTGGTTGATCCTCTCCTTGGTACGGAGCGAGAGATCTTTGCGCCGCACCCCTTCAAACAGCAAAATCGTGATCTGCCCCCCGTCGAGGACCGGAATCGGCAGCAGGTTCAGAATCGCGATGCTGATACTGATCAGACCCATCAACTGCACCAGGTGCTTGAGTCCCGTCCTGGCAGCCGCCCCACTGAGGGCGGCAATCTCGATCGGCCCCGAGAGGGCACTCTTGGCCGCCAGTTGACCGGTAACGATCTTGCCGAGCACCGCCAGGGTCTGGCGCGTAATCTGCCAGTTATAGCGCACGCTCTCTACTAGCGCCGCGCCTGGAGGAAGCTGCTGATAGTAACCGTGGGCGACACCAATCCGCCCTTTGCCCCCTTCATCTCGAGGCACGACCTGCAGCACCTCTGGCTGCTGCTCTCGCATCACTTCTACCGCCACACTCTGGTCGGCATGAGCCTCGATGTAATCGACGAATTCACTCCACTGCGCGATCGCCTGCCCATCCACGCTGCGGATCTCATCTCCAGGCTGAAAGCCCGCGGCCTCCGCCGGGCTATCTGCCAGGACCTGCGCGATTCTCGGCAGGACTGTCGGAAAAGCACCGGCGTACCCAAACTCGTACTTGGGCACCTTGACCGGGACGAGGGACACATCGTGCTCCCGACCCTGCCGCAGGATGGTGAGATTGACCTCTCTCTCCGGTGAGGTGATGAAGGCGAAATGAACGTCCTCCCAGTCCTCGGCCTCCTTGCCGTTCGCTGTCAGCACTTCGTCTCCAGGCAGGAGTCCAGCAGCTGCGGCGGGAGATTCTTCGGCTACGCTGCCGATGATCGGAGGGATCTCGGGCAGCGTCGGCACCTGGATTCCAACCATCAGCACACCGGCAATGAGCAGGATCGCCAGGATCACGTTCATGGCAGGACCGGCCAAATAGACCAGGATCCGCTGCCAGCGTGGCGCGTTCATGAAGTCTCGGGGGTCGTCACTGACCTCACCCGGATCTTCACCTCCCAGCCGCACATAACCGCCAAGAGGGATCAGAGAGACTTTGTACTCGGTCTCGTTACGGGTGAATCCCCAGATGCGCTTTCCGAACCCGAGAGAAAAGGTCAAGACGCGCAACCCAAAGGCCTTGGCCATCAGGAGATGGCCCGCCTCGTGAACGAAGATGATGACGCCCAGGGCGACAACAAACGCAGCTAAATTACTCAGAACATTCGACATTTCTCGCCTCGATAAGGGGTGATTCTCCCCTCAACACGTATCTGGATCAAGTCTCGGGAACCAGCGACTCCACTGGACGGTCGAGAGGGCTTGAATAGAACTACCTGTTCGTCGACCCTAGAGCTTAAGCAACTCCCGTGCCCGCTGCCGTCCCCAGGCATCGTACTGCAGGGCATCGTCCAGACTGTTGATCGGTCCGGGATCATGGGAGCCCAGAACCCGCTCCGCCGCAGAGACGATCGCCGGGAACGGAATCTGGCCTTCCAAAAAGGCGTGCACGGCCACCTCATTGGCGGCGTTCAGCACCGCTGGAGCCGAGTCGCCCATGGCCAGGGTTTCACGGGCCAGGTCGACGCTGGGGAAACGCTGACTGTCGACCGGCTCGAACTCCAGGCGGCCGAGTTGATGCGGCTCCAGCCGCTCGAACTCGTTCTCCCAGCGATCCGGATAGGACAGGGCGTATTGGATCGGGAAGATCATGTCGTTGACCGACATCTGCGCCAGCCAGCTGCCGTCACGGTACTCCACCAGCGAGTGCACGATGGACTGTGGGTGGATCACGACTTCGATCCTGTCTGGCGGGACCTCGAAGAGGTGATGCGCCTCGATCAGCTCCAGCCCCTTGTTCATCAGGGTTGCCGAATCGATGCTGATCTTCGCCCCCATCTTCCAGGTTGGATGTCGAAGAGCTTCTTCGGGCCCGATCTCGCTCCAGGTGGTGATGTCCCGCGTGCGAAACGGGCCCCCTGAGGCAGTCAGCATCAGTCGGTGAACCTCGGTGGAATGACCCGAGCGCAGCGATTGATGCAGGGCTACATGCTCACTGTCGATCGGCAGGAGCTGGGCCCCAGTGGCCCGGGCCACCTCCTTGAGCAATCGGCCGGCCACAACGAGAGACTCCTTGTTGGCCAGCGCCACGTCCTTGCCCGCCTCCAGGGCAGCGTAGGTCGCTGGTAGGCCTGCGGCTCCCACCACTGCCGCGACCACCAGGTCCACGCTGTCCAAGCGGGCGGCCTGCAAGAGCCCCCCCTCTCCGGAGACCACCTTTGTCTCTTTGCCCAAACGATCCTGGAGCTCGGTCGCCCTCAACGGGTCACGCACGGCTACCAGACGTGGGCGGAACTCTCGGACCTGCTGCTCGAGCCTGTCCAGTTTGCTGCCAAGAGCGGCCAGCGCCTCGATGCGCAATCTCTCCGGATGATGGCGGATGACCTGCAGGGTGCTCTCGCCGATGGATCCGGTCGAGCCGAGGAGCGCGATTCTCCGACTCACGGCATCAACCTGTGTGCACCCAATAACTCGACGCCGAGCCACATGACCGGCGCCGCAAACAGTAGCGCGTCCATCCTGTCCAGCATCCCACCGTGGCCAGGCAGGATCTGTCCCGAATCCTTGACGCCGGCACCGCGCTTCAGCAGCGACTCCACGAGATCCCCGACCTGGGCCGCGATCGAGACCAGGCCCGCCACCAGCAGAATCCACCCATCGACTCCCCCCAGGCGCCAGTAGCTCCAGACGGCAGCTGCCAACAATCCTGCGGCAGTACCGGCAATCGAGCCTTCCCAGGTCTTGTTCGGGCTCACTCTCGGTGCCAGTTTGTGTCGACCCCAGGTCTTGCCGATGTAGTAGGCGCCGCTATCGCCTAGCCAGACAATGGCCAGCAGAAGCACGAGGACCCAGGGGTCGAAGACTTGAAGCCGGTAGAGGCTGGCGGCGGGAAGAGCGAAATAGGGAATTCCAAAGGCGAGCAATCCGATCGAGGCGGCGCCCTGATCGATCGGCGCTCTGGCCGAGATCGCCAGAGCTCCCGACCCTACAGTGATCAGAACAAGCGCCAGCCACAAAAGCGCGCCGTCGAGACCCCCGAGCTCCGACGGCAGGAGACCTCCGGCCATCAGGAAGGAGGCGGCCGGCACCAGCACCAGCAAGGATCTCAGAATGCTATCGGGAGCCCAATGCTCTCCTATCTTGATGTACTCCAGGACAGCGATCTCGAGCAGTGCCACGACACCGAGCAGAAACCAACCCCCGGGAAGGCGGAACACCGCCAACAGGACCACGGGGATACCGACCAGAGCTGTCAGAAGACGCTTCATGCACGAATCTCAGCCAGAATCTGTCGGCCCGACCCCAGTCAGCCGTTCAGGCCGAGCCCCGATCGGCGACGGTCTCTTTGTCAACTCCGTCTACGGCCCCGAATCGCCGATCCCTTGCCTGGAAGTCGAGAATTGCCTGCAGAAGATGTTCTCTTCGAAAGTCGGGCCAGAGAATTTCAGTCATCCAGATCTCCGCGTAGGCGATCTGCCAGAGCAGGAAATTGCTCACCCGCTGCTCACCCGAGCTTCGGATCAACAAATCGGGGTCCGGTTGCCCGGCGGTGTAGAGGTATCGCCCGATCGTTGCCTCGTCGATTTCGACGCTCTCACCGCCGGCCCAGTCCGCCACAATGTCGCGACAGGCGTCGACGATCTCGCACCGACCCGAGTAGTTGAGAGCGATGTTGAGCTGCATGCCCTGACCATCGGCGGTAGCCTCCAGGGCTCGTTCCAGCTCTCCGACCACCGAGGGGTCCAGCTCACGCCAACGTCCCAACAAGTGAAGGCGGATACCATTGTCCACCAGGGTCGCCAGCTCCCGCCTCAAATAGTCCTTGAGCAGGTTCATGAGAGCCCAGACCTCGTAGCGTGGCCGCTTCCAGTTTTCGACCGAAAAAGCGTAGAGGGTCAGGACCTCGACTCCAAGCTGGGCGGCAGCCTCGATGACATCCCTCACCGCTGCCACCCCCGCTCTGTGGCCCTCCACTCTCGGCAAACCACGAGCTTTGGCCCAACGGCCATTGCCATCCATGATGATGGCCACATGCCGTGGGACCTGCGACCGATCCAGTCGACGCAGAAGGCGCTCTTCGGGCGAGCCAGCTCGCGCTACCTTCGAGAATTCAGTCATTTCGTGCGGGCAATAATCTAGCACACCGAAAGGGATCTCTCGACTTGACCGGCAGGCTGATCAGGGGCCTTCCTGCTCTGCAAGTGGCTTCCATTCTGGCGGATAGCCGACCTTCTCCAGTGTCAATCCCCGCGCCGGAGCGGTCGGACCCGCCTCCGAACGCGGTCGCCCCTCGAGAAGCCGCCGAAGGTCATCGACGTCACGCCGGCCCCTTCCCACTTCCAGAAGGGTACCGACGATGGACCGCACCATCCCGCGGAGAAAGCCATTGCCGGTAACTCGAAATACCAGGACGTCCGCACCACCCCCCTGCCAGCCCACCTCGTCGATTCGCCGCACCGGCTGCGTGTGACTCCCCCCGGAAAGAGCGAAAGCCGTGAAATCATGCTCTCCCACCAAGTGCTCCGCAGCTCTTTCCATGGCCGGCAGGTCGATTTCCCCAGGCAGATGGACAGCAAACAAGGCATCCAGGGGAGAGAGGACAGGAGCCAGGACGAACCGGTAGCAATACAGCTTGAAGGCGGCATGCTTGCGGGCATGAAAACCTTCAGCCATCCGCTCTGCTGCCATGACTCGTATGTCCTCGGGAAGGCGTTGGTTGGCACCGTGCATCAACCCACGGAGTGGGAAGTCCATGGGCAACTCCAGATGGGCAACTTGTCCTCGTGCGTGAACCCCGGCGTCGGTGCGGCTGGCCCCGATGATCTGGACCCTCTGGGCCACGAGGTCGCTGAGCGCACTTTCCACCACCTGCTGAACCGTGGTGGCATTGTTCTGCCGCTGCCAACCGGCATAGGAAGCACCGCGATACGAAATCGTCAGTCGGAAAACCATCGATGAGTCATCCACACGAGCATGGGAGGTCCCCAGACCGCCAGATAGATCCACGGCCAGAGCTCCACTTCTGTGAACTGGGGAATATACGACAAGACGACAGTGGCGGAGGCAACCAACCAGGCTCGATTACCGCTCAAGGCAGCCCAGGGGAGAATCCAGAGCAGATACCAGGGATAGACGGTGGCCGAAAACAGGATGACATTTCCGAAGATCCACTGCATTCCCGCGAACGGC
The DNA here is from genome assembly GCA_030610025.1 of Acidobacteriota bacterium. Taxonomy (GTDB): domain Bacteria; phylum Acidobacteriota; class Thermoanaerobaculia; order Multivoradales; family JAHEKO01; genus JAUVRX01. The sequence goes on from JAUWSP010000019.1 coordinate 5,976, forward strand.
ATCTGCCGAGCGACAGAAACGCCGAGAGCTGCCAGCAAAGCGAATCCCAGGATCAGCTTGGCCCAGAGTTGCGGGTAGTTGAAGGGATAGAACTGATTCCAGAAGTCGTGGTCACCCGTCCCTGTCTTGAGCGAATCGAGCAACCCGCTGACAGCGGAGGGAATCCCGAGTCTGTCGACAAAGCGGAACAGAGGCTCATAGATTGGACCATTGAACTCCCAACGGATGCCGAAGGTGACGAGCCCCTCGGGTACCCCACCGGTAGACACGGCCACCGGGACCAGAGCCACCAACGAAACACCGACAGCGATCGACAGGAACAGCCAGGGCCGCCGGCTGTTGCGGGCCCAGGCCGGGAACCCCACCACCGGCACCAACTTCACCAACACCCCTCCAGCTGCAGCCAGTGCCGCTCCGGCAACCCACCTGGGACGATGGGTCAGGCAGACAGCCAGCAACACCATGCAGGCGACACCCAGGGCATCGACATGCCCCATTCCGGCGACCTCGAGAGAGACCAACGGATTCCAGGCATACCACATGACTCTGCCGGTGGGTTGACCTACGGCTCGGGCCAACACCAGCAGGAGTATGCAGGTCACAAGATCGAACAGGGTCAGCAGCCCCTTGAGAGCGAATGCCGGCGCAGGAAGACGACTGGTCACGCTGAATGCGGCCAGGGCCAGTGGCGGATAGACCGTTGGCACCCGACGATGAGGCAGCTGCTCCCAGGCCTCGTCCCGCAATCCACTCACCTCGGGCGCATTCGGTTCGTAGAGGTAGGGATTGAGCCCCGAATTAACGACCTTGCCGTCCCACAGATAGCGCTGAATGTCGTCCGACAGCGTCGAAGGCAAGGGCAGCATCAGCAATCGAACGAGCACTGCCACCGTCAGGACCAGCGCGCCGCGCCCCTCTTTCACCCTGGAGAGCCAGCGACTTCCCAGGACCATTCCGAGAAACGCGAGCGCCAGGAAGAAGTACGTGATGCCAAGATGAGCAGCGAGATTCCACGTCAACAGCAGGCCGGCATGGGCTAGGATGGGCACCCAGCCGACTCGTACAAGAGACCGAAGATCGAGCTTACCGAACAGAGATGACGGGGATGGAGATTCTTCTTGAGAAAATTCTGCTGGCAATCTATTACCTGACCCTGGGAAGTCTGGCGATCTACGGCGCTCATCGCCTGGTGTTGGTAGCACTCTACTACCGAAACCGCGAACGACTGAACCCGCCCATGGCCGAACCCGAGGATTGGCCCATCGTTACGGTTCAGCTGCCTCTATTCAATGAGATGTACGTGGCGGCCAGACTGATCGATTCCGTCTGCCAGTTCGAGTACCCCAGGGACCGTCTCGAGATCCAGGTGCTCGATGACTCCACGGACGAGACCTCGTAGCTGGTGGCCGAACGGGTAAAGCACTATCTCTCCAAAGGCTTTCGTATCCACCATGTACACCGTACCCATCGTGACGGCTTCAAGGCTGGAGCCCTGGAGGAAGGGCTCGCCGAAGCCCAAGGCGAACTGCTGGCAGTGTTCGACGCGGACTTCTCTCCGCAGCCGAGGTTTCTCAAACAGACAGTCCCACACTTTGCCGACCCTGAAGTTGGCATGGTCCAGGCGAGGTGGGAGCACATCAACCGGCGTTACTCGCTCCTGACTCGGATTCAGGCCGTTCTTCTCGATGGGCACTTCGCGATCGAGCACGCGGCCAGGCATGCTTCGGGTCGCTTCTTCAATTTCAACGGTACCGCCGGCATCTGGAGGAAAGAGGCGATCATCGACGCCGGCGGCTGGCAGCACGATACTCTGACCGAGGATCTGGATCTGTCCTTTCGGGCTCAGCTCCGAGGTTGGCGTTTCATTTTCTTGCCCGCCGTCGTGGCTCCCGCAGAGCTGCCCGTGGATATCCACGCCTTCAAGAGTCAACAGTTTCGCTGGGCCAAGGGCTCGATTCAGACCGCCCGGAAACTACTGGACACGATCCTGCGCTCTTCCATCGCAACGCCCATCAAGGTCGAGGCCTTGATTCATTTGACCAGCAACGCCTGCTACCCACTGATGATCCTGCTCTCCTTGCTGATGTTCCCAGCCATGTATTTGAGGCGGGACGCCGACCCCAGGATGCTGCTACTCCTCGATCTGCCCATCTTCCTGGGTGCCACGGGTGCCATCGTCTTGTTCTACGTCGTCAGCCAGGTTGTGATCGGTGCCGGTGGGCGTCGCAACCTCGGCACCATCCCAGCGCTGATGGGATTGGGCGTCGGCCTGGCCGTCAACAACACCCGAGCTGTGATCTCCGGCCTGCTTCACGATGGAGGGGAGTTCCAGCGCACTCCGAAGTACCGCATCGAGAACCCTGCCGACCGGTGGCTCGACAAGCGATATCATGCCCGCCGCACCCGAACCGCGATCTTCGAGGCACTGCTCGCTGCCTACATGATCTTGTGCTTTAGTATGGCTTGCAGCCTGAGGATGTGGTTCTCGCTGCCGTTTCTGTACCTCTTTCTGCACGGCTACTGCTACATGACCTACCTGACCCTCCGCTACCAACGAAGGACCCGGAGCTTCAAGGACGAGGGATCTCCGACGATTCGCATGGCGGCCGGCGCAGAGGACACTGCCACGGAGCTCGTGAGGTGACCACCGCCCATAGGGCCGACTCGCCCAGGTCGATCCTGCAGCCGCAGGCCGGCTCCCGGCCGACCCGCGTCTCGCTCAGACCTGCTGTCCCGGGCGATGCCAGCCTGCTCCGTGAATGGCGCGGCCAGCCTGCGGTCAGGCAATTCCAGCCTCTGGGTGAGGCCTCACTAGGACAGTTGAGCGCCGAGCTCGTACGGCAGAGGATCAGCGATCTCTACCACGGCCAGGGAGACAAGTTTCAATGGATCGTCCGCTGCGATGAGCAACCGGCCGGCTGGCTCACCCTCGTGATCACCAACTGGGACCACGGCCTCGCAGAGATCGGATACGCCCTTTCCACACCCTTTCAGAAACGGGGACTCATGGTGCAGGCGCTCCATTTCCTCTTGGCCGACCTATTCCTCAACTCTCCTCTGGAACGAATCGAGGCCCGCTGCGATACCCGCAACCATGCCTCACAACGGGTTCTCGAGAAGGTCGGCTTCCGGCAGGAAGGCTGTCTCAGAGGCTACTTCGTGATGGACGGGAGCAGAGTCGACAACTACCTCTACGCGATCCTGCGCAGCGATCACCTGCCGGCAGGACCTGGAGAGGGATCCGGCGGTTGACAGCGGCCCCTACAACAACTCCAGATTGGCGTATTTTGCGACCAACTTCCGCTTTCCCGAGCGGTCGAAGAAAACGGTCATCTTGGCGTTGTCTCCTTCACCTTCGAGCTCCATGAGAACTCCTTCTCCGAGTGTCGGATGTCGAACCCGACGGCCACGCCTCAGGTGGTCGCCAGTCACGACCTCTGGCTCGATCTCCACTGGCTCGCGACGGCCGAAGAACCCGTAGGCGGCTCTCGTGCGGCCGTCATAGAACAGCTCTGAGCTCTCGCTGATCACCAGGTCCTTCTCGGGGAGCTCGAGCAGGAAGGGAGACTCCTGCTGATCCTGGTACCGACCCGCGATTCGGCGGCGGCGGCACCCGGTGAGAAAGAGGCGCTGCTTGGCGCGCGTCATTCCGACGTAGAGCAACCGCCGCTCCTCCTCGATCTCGTCCTGCGTCCCACCACTGTTGAAATGGGGCAAGAGCCCATCTTCGAGTCCCGCAACGCAGACCGCCTCGAATTCCAGACCCTTGGCGCTATGCAGGGTCATCAGCGAGACGCCCTGCTCTCGCCGCCACCCGTCGATGTCGGCGACCAGCGAGATGTGATCCAGAAAAGCGCTCAGGAGATCCTCCTCGTTGCTCCAGTCGGTTTCCTCGGTGAATTCCTGGGCCGCCGTCAGGAGCTCTTCGAGATTCTCCAACTTGGCACGGAGCTCCGGATCGTCCTTGTCATAGAGATCCAGATAGCCGGTCTTCTCCAGAAGGCGCTCCAGGAGGACAGGCAAGGGCGTTTCCTCCAGCCCGTCTCGCAACGACTGGATCAGGTCGCGAAATCGCGCCAGCGCTTTGGAGCTTCGAGCTGGGAGACTCCCAAGCTCGGCGTAGCGGAGTGTCTCCCAAAGCGAGTTGCCGTGCTCTGCAGACATCTGGACCAGCAGGTCCTGTGTCGCCTTGCCGATGCCGCGGGCTGGGCGATTCAGGATTCGGGTCAGGGAAAAATTATCCCTGGGGTTGCGCAGGACCCGGAGATAGGCCACCACGTCCTTGATCTCGGCACGCTCGTAGAACCGCACGCCACCGACCAGCTGGTAGGGAATCTGACGCTTCAGGAGCTCTTCTTCGAAGGCGCGGGTCTGGGCGTTGGTCCGCACCAGGATGCCCATCTCGCGAAGGGGGATCTGTCCGCGCAGTCCCTCGAAAGTATTCAGCACCCAGCGCGCCTCGTCCTGGTCGTCGCGAGCCCGATAGAGCTCCACCTTGCTGCCTTCGCCCGCCTCGGTCCACAGACGCTTACCCATACGGCGTTGGTTGTGCTCGACCAGATCTCCGGCGATGTCGAGGATGTTCTGCGTCGAGCGGTAGTTCTGCTCCAACATGCGCACTACTGCGCCCGGGAAGATGCGCTCGAAGTTCAGCACGTTGTCGAGGTCGGCTCCGCGCCAGCGGTAGATACCCTGATCCTCGTCGCCAACTGCCGTCAGGTTCCCCGTTTCGGTGACCAGTTCCTGCACCATTCGCATCTGGGCATGATTGGTGTCCTGAAACTCGTCGACCAGCAGGTACCGGATTCGGCCCCGTAGATCGTCCCGGATGCCTTCTTCGGTGATCAGAAGCTTGACAGCCAACCGCAGCATGTCGTCGAAATCCACACCCGACGATTGGATCAAGAGACGCTGGTACTGCCTGTAGACCTTGGCTACCTGTTTCTCGTAGAAATTCTCGGCCGACGCCGCGTAGGTCTCCGCATCGAGCAGTCGGTTCTTGGCCGAGCTGATCGTGCCCAGCATCGAGCGCGGCGGAAAGGCCGACTCCGACAGGTTCTCCGCAGCCAGCGCCTTCTTCACCAACGACAACTGATCGGCACTGTCGAAGATCACGAAGTTCGAGTCGACCCCGATCTGCTGCCCGTAGCGACGTAGCAGACCGAGGGCGAAACGATGAAAGGTACCGACAAACGTCGGTAATGTCTGGAGACCGAGAAGAGCCTCAACCCGCTCTCGCATCTCACCCGCAGCCTTGTTCGTAAAGGTCATCGCCACAATGCTCGAAGGGTCGACATGGCGCTCTTTGACCAACCACGCGACTCGATAGGTGATGACGCGGGTCTTGCCGGATCCGGCGCCCGCCAATACCAATTGAGGCCCGTCACCGTGAGTGACGGCCTCAGCTTGCTGAGGGTTCAGGTCGCGCTCGAGATCGAGAGCGGGATTCGACGGCATCGGTGACGATCCTGATGGGCTCTCTACTCGACCGTCACGCTCTTGGCCAGGTTCCGCGGTTGATCCACGTCGGCACCCCGGCGCACGGCTACGAAGTAGGCGAACAACTGCAGTGGTATGACATTGACCACCGGCTGTAGCAGGTCGGAGGAACGAGGTACCTGGATGACCTCGTCGGCTATTTCAGTCAGCTCGTCGGACGAGCGATCGGTGACGGCGATGACCACACCATCTCTGGCCTTGACCTCCTGCATGTTGCTGCAGACCTTTTCGAAAACCCGACTGCCAGTGGCAATCGCTACTACGGGGAAGTCCTCGTCGATCAGGGCGATGGGGCCATGCTTCATCTCTCCAGCCGGGTAGCCCTCGGCGTGGCTGTAGGAGATCTCTTTCAGTTTCAGGGCACCCTCGAGCGCGATCGGGTAGTTGATGCCGCGCCCCAGGTAGAGGAAGTCCTCGAGGCGGGAATAATGCCGGGCCAGCTCTTCGAGCTCTGCTTCGGTCTCCATGATCTCCGCCACGGCGTGAGGGAGCTTCGCGAGCTCCGAGAGCATCTCTGGCTCGCTCGCCCCTCCCCGCTGCTGCCGAAGATAGAGGGCCAGAAGATACAGGGCGGTCAGCTGCGTCGTGAACGCTTTTGTCGAAGCGACCCCGATCTCGGGCCCGGCATGTGTATAGATCACACCCTCGCTCACCCGCGTGGCCTGGCTACCGGGGACATTGCAGATGGCCAGCAGCTTCGCTCCTCGATCGCTGGCCGCTTCCATGGCCGACAGGGTGTCGGCCGTCTCGCCCGACTGGGAGATACCGACTGCCAACACACCCTCTCCGACCACTGGATCCCGGTACCGATACTCGGAGCCGTAGTCGACATCGACCGGAATTCGCGCCAGCTCTTCGATCATGAACTTGCCCACCAGACCCGAATGCCACGAGGTCCCACAGGCCAGAATCTGGACCCGGCGAATCTGTGTCGCCTCATCAGGTGTCAGCGAAAACTCGTCGAATCCGACGGTGTTGGTCTCGAAATCAACGCGCCCTGCGAAAGTGTCCTGAATCGCCTGGGATTGCTCGTGGATCTCCTTGAGCATGAAATGCTTGAACCCACCCTTTTCGGCCTGGATCGGGTCCCAGGTGAGCCGCACCGTCTGGCGCTCCACCTTTTCGCCGGCCTCGTCCCAGATCTCCGGACCGGCAGCCGTCAACCGGCACAGGTCTCCGTTCTCCAGGAAGATCACGTTCTTCGTGTAGGCCAGCAGAGCAGCAGGGTCCGAACCCAGGAAGTACTCGTCCTCGCCCAACCCGATGACCAGTGGCGGGCCCTGGCGAGCGGCGATGATCTCTGCCTCCCCTGACACTGTCGAGACCGCGGCGAATGCGTACATGCCTTCGAGCTCTGCCAGGGCCTGCTGCGTGGCCGCCTTCAGGTCGTCCTTCAGATGCGAGCTGATGAGATTGGCTACGACTTCCGTATCGGTGTCGGAAGAAAACTCCCAGCCCTCATCGATCAGGCGCTTCTTGAGGGAGAGGAAATTCTCGATGATGCCGTTGTGGATGAGCGCCAGACGCCGCTTCGAG
>JAUWSP010000271.1 GCA_030610025.1 Acidobacteriota bacterium
CTTCGATCCGGTGGAGCGGCTCGACCTGCGCCCCTTCGAAGCCGGGGACCGTCTACCCGAGATCGACCTGGCAGACCTGTCCGATGAGATGAAGCCGGTGGCGGACCACATTAATCGGCTGCGGGATCAACTGGATGAGCTGCTGTACGGATTTCAGGACTATGCGATGGTGGGCACGAAGCCGCAGTAGCCAGGTAGGCCCCGTAACGAATCAGTCAGCTGCCTATTTCTCCTCGGTCCAGGATTCCTGGACCAGGCTCCAATCGTCGACATCGTCGGGCATTCTCTCGCCGACCTTGGGGAGATAGAAGGGCCGCTGCTGGTACCAGGGAAGTTGAAGGATGCGGAGGCTTTCCTGGTCGAACTGGCGCGCGGGCTCCGTGCCGGAGACAAAGGCTTCCGAGATCACCTTCTGGGCCCCAGGTCCCGGTAGCAGTCCGGTCAGATACTCCACCTGCATCTCGACCACTGCTGGCGGGCGAACGAAAGAAGAACCCGCTGCGATCCAACCGTCCTCCAGCCCGCTCTCCACGATCGATTGCCAAATGGGCAGCGCGGCTGCGGCGCCTGTCATGTTTTTGCCGATGGAGCGGTTCACGTCGTAGCCCACCCAGGTCAGGATCGTGTACGTCGGTGTGTAGCCGACGAACCAGGCATCGATATAGTCGTCCGTAGTGCCGGTCTTGCCTGCCAGGTCGAGATCGAGATGAGCGACGCGGGCTGCCGTACCTCGGTCGACGACACCTTCCAGAATGTGTCCCAGCACGAAGGCGATCTCGGGTTCCATCGCCTTGTGAGCGCGAGGCAGGTGATTCTCCAGTTCCTGACCGTCCGGCGTGCGGACTGTCTCGATCAGATAGGGCTCGAGGTAGACCCCTTGGTTGGCGATGGCCGAATAGGCACCGGCGAGCTCGAGAGGAATGAGCGACGCGGCACCCAGGGCCAGACTCGGGTAGGGTGGCAGGTCGGAACGAATGCCACATCGGCGAGCGAAGTCGATGGTGCGCTCGACCCCGACAATGTCCATCAGCTTCGCTGAGCAGACGTTCATGGACTTCTCCAGCGCTCGACGAAGTGTCGTGATCCCGTAGTACTGGCGGTAGAAATTGCGAGGGGAATAGCTTGGAAGATTATTGGCGCCCGGGAACACCGTCGGGGCGTCGAAGATCGTGTCGGCAGGTGTGAATCCGGTTTCGAGTGCGGCTCCGAAAACGAAGACCTTGAAGGCCGAGCCGACTTGCCGGCGAGCCTGGGTCGCACGGTTGAAGCTGCTGCGATCGAAATCCCAGCCGCCGACCATGGCCCTGACCGCTCCAGTCGAGGATTCCAGGACGATCGCCGCACCTTCGAGCTCGGGCTCCTGCTCGAGATGCACGATCTCTGGCGGCGAGCCCGCCTCGTCTTCTGCCGTTTCCAGCCTCACCCAGACGACATCGCCCGGCTCCAGGACCTTGCGCGGGTCCTGATGTCGCGTCCACTTCATCCCTTCTGGACGAAGCTGCAGGACGGTCTCTCCGATTCTGATCTCGGCGCCTCGCGCGCTGACGTTCATCACCAGAGCTTCGTACCACTTCCCGGCGGTCAGCTCGACGGCACGCCAGGAAGGAAGCTCGTAGCTTTCCAGCTCCTCGATATCCACATGATGTAGTGCACCTCGCCAGCCGCGGCGATGGTCGAGTCGGACCAGGCCCTGTTCGAGTGCCGCGTGCGCCGCACTCTGGATGTCGGGATCCAGGGTCGTATCGACCTGCAGCCCCTGTTCGAGGAGCCCCTTGGCCCCGTAGGTGGACTCGAGATAGCGGCGCACCTCCTCCGCGAAGTAGGGTGCCCGGAGGTCCTTCTTTCGATTCGGGACTACGAGAAGCGGCTGACTGACGGTCTCCTGGTATTCCTGCTCGGTAATGTAGCCCTCTTCCATCATCCGTCGCAGCACATAGTCGCGGCGGGTAATCACAAGCTCAGGATTCTTGTAGGCGCTGTATACGCTGGGTCGCTGCGGAATGCCGGCAAGGACGGCTGCCTCGGCCAGGTCGACGTCCTGCACCGTCTTTCCGAAGTAGGCCCTGGACGCGGACTCCATGCCGTAATTGCCGTGCCCCATGAAGATGAGATTGCAGTAGAGGGTCAGAATCTGCTGTTTGCTGAAGGTCTTCTCCAGCTCGACGGCCAGAAGCGCTTCCTCCGCCTTGCGCTGCCAGGTCTTCTTGGGGGTCAGGTAGAGCTGGCGGGCGAGCTGCATGGTGATGGTCGAACCGCCCATGGCCAATCTGCCTTGCCGCAGGTTCTGGGTCATGGCGCGCAGCACGCCTTCAGCGTCGATGCCACCATGCTGGAAGAAGTTGCTGTCTTCCGCGGCCAGGATGGCGTTTTGAAGCAGCGGTGGGACCGCTCCTTCATCAATCAGGACTCTTTTCTCCTTGGCGTAGGTTGCAAAGACCTCGCCGTTGCGGTCGAAAAGCCGGGTGATCACGCCGGGGTTGAAGTCCGATAGAGATTCGACCTGGGGCATGTTGATGATCGAGGCGACTCCGACGCCGCCGAGAACTCCAAGGAGAAGCGCGACGGCGGGAGTCACGATCCAGACTAGAATTCTCGACCTGGACCGACTACCGGAACCGTTTCGGCGCGGCACGGGGGCCTGCTGGGATCTGGAGGGATTGGATCTCACGGATGCAGATTATAGTCGTCTATGTGTCACGATGCAGGGTGTCTCGATCGTGCCACGCACGGGTTCCCGGTATTTGCGACGCTCGGTGGTGAAGACTACAATGCCGTCAGGGTTGGAGCAGCACGATAACGGATGAGCTCGATGGAATTGCCTCCAGAACAGGGTCCGGTCGAAATCGAAAGGGAGCCGTTCTCGCCCCATGGGCCCCAGTCGAAGTGGAGCGGAGGGTCTCACCGGGCGCTCCTGGGATGTGGAGTGCTGATACTCCTGCTGGGTGTCGGATCCGTCGTCTTTCTGGTCAAGGCGAAAGACCTGTTTGGCTGGATGATGGGTGAGCTGGAGGCACAGGTAATGGAGTCTCTTCCGGCAAACATCAGCGAGGCCGAGACACTGGAGCTGTCGGCTGCCTTCGATGCGGTGGTCGAAGCTGTCCGCGAGGACCGTGCGAGCCCTTTGGCACTGCAGGAACTGCAATCGATGCTTCGAGAGTCGCTCGAGGGTGGTCCCAAGCGCCTCAGTCGAGAGGAAGTCCAGGACCTGATCGAGGCTCTGGATCGGGTCTCAGGAAGAGACTCGAACGATGGTGCCGACCAGCCCGAATTGGAGGGGCTCGGGGTTTCGCAAGAGGACCCGTCGCCCCCGGTACCCGAGCCAGCCCAGTGATCGCGATCTGGAGCGCTCGGTAGAATCCTGCCCATGGAGAGGTTCAACCTCGAATCGCCACTAGTACCCCAGGGCGATCAGCCGGAGGCGATTCGACTGCTCGTGGAAGGCCTCGAGAGTGGGCTGAAAGAGCAGGTCCTGCTCGGGGTCACCGGTTCGGGAAAGACCTTCACGATGGCCAAGGTCATCGAAGAGGTCAATCGACCGACGCTGATCCTGTCTCACAACAAGACTCTGGCAGCCCAGCTCTATCAGGAGTTCAGGAGCTTCTTCCCGCACAACGCCGTGGAGTACTTCGTCTCCTACTACGACTACTACCAGCCTGAGGCCTACGTGCCACAGAGCGATACCTACATTGAAAAGGAAACAAGCATCAACGAGGAGATCGACCGACTTCGATTGAGGGCGACCAAAGTGCTGTTCGAACGCCGAGACGTCGTGATCATCGCTTCGGTCTCCTGCATCTACGGCCTCGGGTCTCCGGAGGCCTTCTACGGAATGCTTCAATTCTTCGCCCTCGGTGATGACGAGGGCATGGAGTCGGCCATGCGAAAGCTGGTCGAATTGCAATACGAGCGTACCTCGATGGATCTTTTTCCAGGCGGCTTCAGGGCTCGAGGCGATGTGCTAGAGGTATTCCCCGCCTATGAGGACTCGGGCTATCGAGTGGAGTATTTCGGTGACGAGATCGAGCGGATCTCTCGATTCGACCTGCTCAGAGGCGACGCGGTGGAGGAACTGGACCGGATCGCGGTGTTTCCGAAGACCCACTATGTGACCCCCAAGGATCAGCTTCAAGGGGCGATAGAGGGAATTCAGCTGGAGCTCCAGGAACGATTGTCCGACCTCGAGTCCCAGGAAAGACTCCTCGAGGCCCAGCGATTGGAGCAGCGGACGCGCTTCGATCTCGAGATGCTGCGCGAGATCGGCTACTGTCATGGGATCGAGAACTACTCTCGGCACCTGTCGGGTAGAGAACCGGGCGAGGCGCCGCCCACGCTCCTGGACTATCTGCCAGCCGACGCGCTCCTGATGATCGACGAAAGCCACCAGTCGATTCCGCAGGTCAGGGGCATGTACCATGGTGATCGATCCCGCAAAGAGACCCTGGGCGAGTATGGATTCCGGCTACCGCGCGCGCTGGACAATCGTCCTCTCACGTTCGAGGAGTTCGATAGCCGTGGCAATCAGAGGATCTATGTCTCGGCGACTCCCACCAAGTGGGAGCTGCAGCGCTCACACGGAGTTGTGGCCGAGCAGGTGGTTCGTCCCACCGGTCTGCTCGATCCTGAGATCGAGGTGCGGCCGGCCAGCGGGCAGGTCGATGATCTCCTGGCTGAGATCCGTCGAGTGGTGGAGGGTGGGGGCAGGGTTCTGGTGACGACCCTCACCAAACGCATGGCCGAGGAGCTGAC
>JAUWSP010000063.1 GCA_030610025.1 Acidobacteriota bacterium
CCCATCGGGCGCCCAGGCCAGGCCCTGGCTCCCTTGGCTATCCGTGCTAGTGACGTTGCCCTGCAAATCGACAATCGTCACTCTACCCACGTTGTCACCTCGCACAGGATGGTTCACGAAGGCGACATGTTGGCCATCGGGGCTCACTCTCATTTCACCGATCCAGCCGTCGGTCTCGAAAAGAATCTCTCCTATGGGGAATTCCAGTCGGTATCGTCCATCGACCAGGCGTGCGACAGCCAGGCTCTCACCATCGGGTCCCCAGTCAGCCTCATGCACGTTTTCGAGCAAGATCCGCGGAGCGCCTCCGGCAAGGGAGACCCTGGCCAGCGTGCCGGAGGTTTCGAAGCCAGCGACGAAGCGACGACCGATGGAGACCGCCAGCTCGCCGGCATCCGAGATGGAAAGGACGTCCGTGGCACCCAGGTCCAAAGGTCTCGAGCCTGGGGTTCCGATCTGCGTCGTGAACAGCTCAATAGGCTCTCCCTCCCATGCCGCCCCATAGATGACGGTCTGGCTGTCCGGCGCGAATCGGGCGCTGAAAATCGCACCCCTCCGAAAGCTCAGGCGCTGAAACGAGGGCGGCACCGTGGGTTCGCTCTGCATCAGCCTACTGCCAGCTGCCAGGCCGATCGCCAGCGCGATCAGGGCCAGGCCACCGGCCCAGATCCAGGACAGACGGCGCTTCTGCCGAGGCAGAGCGACCTCCACCGCTCGCAAACCCGACTGCGAGACTCGGGAGACGGAGTCAAGGGCAAAGGCCAGATCTCGGGCCGACTGGAAGCGTTCCTCCGGGTTCTTCTCCAGACAGTGCTGCACAACCCCTTCGAGACCCGACGACAGGTTCTCGACACTCGACGAAAGCTCGGGCGGATCCTCCTTGAGGATGGCGCTCATCGTCTCGACTGCCGATTCGGCCCGAAAAGCTCGTTGGCCCGACACCAGCTCGTAGAGGATGGCTCCCAGGCTGAAGATGTCCGCCCTGTGGTCGGCTTCGACGCCCCTGACCTGCTCGGGAGCCATGTAGCCCACGGTTCCGAGGACGGCGCCCGGCGCGGTACCCGCACCCGAGATCGCTGCCATCGTCGGTGCTTCGGCATCTGTGAGCGGCTCGAGCTTCGCCAGACCGAAATCGAGGATCTTGACCCTGCCCTCGCGGTTCACGATCACGTTGGCCGGCTTCACGTCCCGATGGACGACTCCCTTGTCGTGCGCGGCAGCCAGACCGTTGGCGATTTGCCGGCAGTAGTCGATGGCCTTGCGTTGGGGAACACGACCCTCGTCGATCAGCTCCTCGAGGGTGTCTCCGTCGACCAGCTCCGTGACCGCGAAAGTCACGGTTCCTTCCCGACCGAAGTCGTGAATCGCGAGGATGTTGGGGTGCGAGAGTGAGGCTACCGCCTTGGCTTCTCGCTCGAAGCGTGCCAGGCGGCTGGCATCCTCCGCCAGGTCTTCCGGCAGCACCTTGATAGCGACCTCACGGTCGAGCCGCTCGTCCCGCGCCCGGTAGACCTCCCCCATCCCACCCGCGCCTAGCGGCGCCAGGATCTCGTACGGCCCGAGTCTGCTACCTGGTTCGAGTGCCATATTGATTCTCGTTCGAGAGACTGGAGGGATTCTATCCGAGGTTCCTTATCATCAGATCCGGCCCTCCCCCCTCACACCCCGGCCGGCACAGGTCCGGCCGCTTCAACGGGCGGGGGCAAGCCCCGCCCCTACAAACCTCACTGCCCCATTGCCTCACGGCCCAACCGGCCCAGGGACCGGCCGAAGGTACCCCCGGCCGCCCCAAGCCCCCAAGCCCTCAAAGACCGGTCGGCGAAGTCGCCGAGCGCCTCAACCCCCAAGCCCTCAAAGGTCGGCCGAAGGTACGCCGGACGCCTCAACCCCCCGTGTAGTACCATGACCCACGCTTTTCCTGATAACTGCGAACGGGTCGGAAGTGCCGCGGCACTCCAGAGTGGAGCGACGATGATTGGACAAGAACTCTCTCACTACAAGATCACCGACAAGCTGGGCGAAGGGGGCATGGGTGAGGTCTGGCGGGGCGAAGACACGCATCTCGGTCGCGATGTGGCAATCAAGGTGCTGCCCGAAGCTTTCGCACAGGACGCGGAGCGCATGGCCCGGTTCGAGCGCGAGGCGCGAGTACTGGCGGCACTGGACCACCCTCACATCGCCGCCATCTACGGCCTCGAAGAGGCCGAAGGGCGCAAATTCCTCGTCATGCAACTGGCCGAGGGCGAGGACCTCAAGGACCTCATCTCTCGGGGCCAGATTCCGCCCCAGAAGGCGGCCAAGATCGCCCTTCAAATCGCCGAGGCTCTCGAGGCCGCGCACGACAAGGGGATCATTCACCGGGACCTGAAGCCGGCCAACGTAAAGATCTCCCCTGGCGGCCAAGTCAAGGTGTTGGATTTCGGCCTGGCCAAGGCTCTGGACTCAGGGGACCCCAATTCCTCGGGCTCAGGGAGCCTGTCTCTCTCCCCGACTCTTACCGCTCAAATGACGGAAGTCGGCGTCCTGCTGGGAACGGCCGCCTACATGAGCCCCGAGCAGGCCCGGGGCGAACTGGCCGACCGCCGAGCCGACGTGTGGGCCTTCGGCGTCGTGCTCATGGAGATGCTGACCGGCAAGACGGTCTATGCGGGCCGAACGGTCTCCGACACCTTGGCTGGAGTGCTGGCCCGTGAGCCTGAGTGGCAGGAGCTCCCCGACGACCTACCTCGCCGGATCCGCAAGCTCTTGGAGCGCTGCCTGGAGAAGGAGACCCCCGATCGACTGCAAGCCATCGGCGAAGCACGCATCGCCCTGCAGCAGTATCTGGCGAACCCTGAGACCGAGGAAGCACCGGAAGCAGCGGTCATTCAAGTAGCTCAGTCCACCTGGAAACGGATTCTTCCTTGGGCCCTGTTTGCAGCTGCCGCTGTTGGCCTGGTCGCGGCACTCGTCGCGCTGTGGCCCGAGTCACCCGAGCCCAAGGCTCCGATCCGCCTCGAGGCGGTGCTGGCTGACGATCCGCTGTACGTCGACCTGGGAGCCAGCGTCGTGCTGTCCCCCGACGGCTCTCGCCTGGTCTACGTGACCGACGACAGTTCTCACCGCGCTCTCTTCACCCGATCCCTGGACCAGTTGGCGGGAACCGAGTTAGCGACGGGAACGAGCACAGAGGAACCCTACCACCCGTTCTTCTCGCCTGACGGGAAGTGGGTCGGATACGTGACTCGTAACGAGATGAAGAAGGTCCCGATCACCGGTGGTACCTCAATCACCTTGAGCGAGGTAGACGCCAGTCGCGGTGCCTCCTGGGGACCGGACGACAACATCGTGCTCGCACCCAATGGGTCCAGCGAACTGTTCACCGTTTCGGCGGCTGGCGGCACTCCGCAGTCCCTGACAAAGCTAACGGAAGAGCGACAGGATTTCAGCCATCGATGGCCGCAGTTCATGCCCGACGGCAAGGCCGTCATC
Source organism: Acidobacteriota bacterium (assembly GCA_030610025.1). Classification (GTDB taxonomy): domain Bacteria; phylum Acidobacteriota; class Thermoanaerobaculia; order Multivoradales; family JAHEKO01; genus JAUVRX01. Next base: position 3,472 of record JAUWSP010000063.1, read on the forward strand.
TATACCGTTGGCTACCAGGGTATGAGCAGTGTCGACGACGCCATCATCGAAGTCGTCTCCCTGGAAACGGGTGAGCAGAAGGTAATTCACGAAGGCGGCTATTACGCCCGCTACGTGCCGAGCGGACATCTGGTCTTCATTCGGGACGGCACCCTGTTCGGGATGACCTTCGACGCCGAGAAGCTGGAGCCAACCGGCTCACCGGCCCCCCTCGTCCAGGGCATCACCACGGACAATGGCCCTGGCGGAGCTCAGTACAGCTTCTCCAACTCAGGAGACCTGGCCTACGTCAGCGGTGAGGTGGGAGTCCCGACCTACCCCATCGTCTGGGTCGACCGAGACGGCAAATCCACCACCCTCTGGGAGACTCGTGGCGCTTATGGTGAACCGGCGCTCTCTCCAGACGGCAAGAAACTGGGGATTTCCGTCTTTCGAGACAATCAATGGGATGTCTGGGTCTACGATCTGGAGCGGGAAGTGGCGACCCGGCTCACCTTCGCTGAGGGCTACGACGCCGACCAGGCGTGGACACCCGATGGAAAGTACCTCATCTTCACCTCGACCCGAGACGGTATCGAGAGCATCTATCGCAAGCGGGCCGACGGCTCCGGAGAGGTCGAGCGCCTCAGCGAGAGCGAGGAAGCCTTCTACCCCTTTTCGGTCTCCGGTGATGGAAACTTCCTGGCTGGAGAGATCTCGAAGGCCGGGGACCTCGATCTCTACATCCTGCCTCTCGATGGAAGCGGTGAGCCCGAGGTCTTTCTGGCCTCGGAGTTCGACGAGAGGTACCCCGATTTCTCCCCGGATGGGCGGTGGATCACCTATGCCTCCAACGAGTCGGGACGATTCGAGGTCTACGTGCGACCCTATCCAGCCGCAGGAGGTAAGTGGCAGGTTTCCGATGGCGGCGGCGCCTGGCCCCTATGGTCCGGTGACGGTCGACAGCTCTTCTACCGTACCAACTCAGGCGTTATGGAGGTCTCGGTGGAAGCCTCCGGTGACAGCCTGAGTATCGGCACGCCGAGTGCGGTTGTGGACGGTCCCTTCCGGGGCGGAATGTTCGGTGTTTCGGTGGGTGGCTACATCTTTGGGGATTACGACGTCTCCCCTGACGGCCAGCGATTTGTCATGTTCCCCGAGGATACCGACGTGGCGCCAAAGACCCATGTGACCATGGTTTTCAACTGGTTCGATGAGCTCGATCGGACACTGCCTACGGGAGCGAAATAGTCTCCATGATCGGATCGAATCTGTCGCACTATCAGATCACCGACAAGCTCGGCGAGGGCGGGATGGGCGAGGTCTACAAAGCCGAGGACAGCCAACTCGGTCGCGAGGTGGCGATCAAGGTCCTTCCGGAGGCTTTCACCGAGGACCCCGAGCGACTGGCCCGGTTCGAGCGCGAAGCCCGGGTACTGGCCGCACTGGACCATCCGAACATCGCCGCCATCTACGGCCTGGAGGAGGCTGAAGGACGCAAGCTGCTGGTCATGCAGCTGGCTGCCGGCGAGACCCTGCAGGAGCGCATCGCTCGCGGACCGCTCCCTTTGCACGACGCGCTGACGATCAGCCGTCAGATCGCCGATGCCCTCGAAGCGGCTCACGACAAAGGGATCATCCATCGGGATCTCAAGCCGGCCAACGTCATGGTTTCTCCCGAGGGACAGGTCAAGGTACTGGATTTCGGCCTGGCCAAGGCCCTCGAGTCCGAGACAGACGCCTCGGGCTCGGCACCCTCACTCACCATGTCACCCACCCTGACCGCACACATGACGACTGCGGGAGTTCTCCTGGGCACCGCTGGCTACATGAGCCCTGAGCAGGCACGAGGAGAAGCGGCCGACAAACGAGCCGACCTGTGGGCCTTCGGTGTGGTGCTGTGGGAGATGCTCACGGGCAAGCAGCTCTTCATCGGCAAGACACTCTCCGACACTCTCGCCGGTGTGCTGCGGGCCGACCCGGAATTCAGTGACCTTCCGGAGGAGACACCCAGCCAGGTTCGTCGCCTGCTGCGTCGCTGCTTGGAACGTGAGGCGCGGGATCGCCTGCCTGATGCCACCTCTGCGCGACTGGAGCTGGTGGACGCTCTGTCCGGTACGGACGATGGTGTGGGTACCCATCCATCGGAAGTCGTCGAGGTAGCCGTCGAGCCGACCTGGCGTCGGATCCTGCCCTGGGCGATTGCTGGTCTCTGTGCCGCCGGATTGATTGCCGTGGCCCTGCTCTGGTGGCCCGACGCACCAGCTTCCAGAGAGCCCGTCCGCCTTGAAGCTTCGATCTCCGAGGAACCCCTCTGGATGACACTCGGCTCGAGCGTCGTTCTCTCCCCGGATGGAAGTCGGCTGGCTTCCATCACGGGTGACGAGACGGATCGAACTTTGTGGGCGAGGTCACTCGGCCAGCTCCAGGGAGCACCCCTGGCAGGTGGTGAGAACAGCGAGAATGTCTACCATCCAGTCTTCTCACCCGACGGTGAATGGATCGCCTATGTAACGCCCACCGAGCTCAAGAAGGTCCCAGTCTCCGGAGGTGCCTCCATCACGTTGAGCGAAGTGAACCTGAGCCGCGGTGCCACCTGGCTACCCGACGACACGATCGTTGTCGCCGCTACCGACCGCGAAGGCCTGTCGCGCGTTCCGGCCGCTGGCGGTGAGCTGAGCTCTCTGACGACGCTGAACGAGGCCGAGAACGAGATCTCTCACAGGTGGCCCCACGCCATGCCCGATGGCAAGGCTGTGATCTTCACCATCTTCACTCAGGCCATGCCTGGAGCCGACGAAGCGCTGATCGCGGTCGCCGACGTCGCGACAGGAGAGCACAAGATCCTCCACAGGGGCGGCTACTACGGGCGCTATGTACCCACGGGCCACCTCGTCTACCTTCACGAAGGCACTCTCTTTGCCATCCCCCTCGACCCCAGCACGTTGGAGATCACCGGATCCGCCGCCCCGATCGTGCAGGGAATCACTGCTTCCGTCAGCTCTGGTGGCGCCCAGTTCACCTTCGCGAATGACGGTACGCTGGCCTACGTCAGTGGGGAGCTTGGTGTACCCGAGTACCCAGCCGTCTGGGTCGATCGCAACGGCCAGGTGACCAAGCTTTGGGAAACTCCGGCCAGCTACGCCAACCCGAGACTCTCACCGGACGGCAAGCGACTCTCCTTCTCCATCCTCGAGGGCAGTAACTGGGACGTCTGGGTGTACGACCTCGACCGAGAAGTAGCCACTCGACTCACCTTTCACGATGGCTATGATGCCGACCAGATCTGGACGCCTGATGGTGAGTATCTGATCTTCACTTCCGATCGCGACGGCGCAGCGAATCTCTACCGGAAGCGAGCAGACGGCTCCGGCGACGCCGAAGCCCTGACAGAGGGCGAGATGCAGATGTATCCGATCTCGCTGTCGCCAGACGGCAAGCTGGCCCTGGCGGAAGCGCTCTCGGACACCATCGACATCTACGCGATCACTCTCGATGGCAGCAATGAACCGGAGCCCTTCCTGATCACCTCCTTCGAGGAGCGCGACCCGGCCTTCTCTCCGAACGGTCGCTGGGTGGCGTACTCCTCCAACGAGTCGGGACGTCCCCAGATCTATGTTCGCCCGTATCCTGCCGCAGGCGGTCGCTGGCAGGTGTCGGATGGAACCGGTCGGTGGCCCATCTGGTCTCAGGATGGACGCGAGCTCTTCTTCCGCACCAACGAGGGTGTCATGGTGGCCGATGTGGAGACCGACGGCCCCACCTTCCGCGTTGGCAAAGCCGAGAAGTTGTTCGATGGCCGGTTTCGTGGAGGCCTCCAAGGGATCGCAGTCGCGGGGTTCGTCTTTCCCGACTACCACGTGACGGCTGATGGCCAACGGTTCGCGATGTTTCCGGACAATGACGACAGGTTGGCGAAGACCCAGGCGACCTTCGTCTTCAACTGGTTCGATGAGTTGAAGAAGACGCTCCCGAGCGGGGAATAGGGACCGTCGGACAGGCGGCCTTGCCTGGCACGGCACTCGAGCCTGTGGTACCTTCGAGTCAGTTGATTGCACGTTTTCTACAGCCGAGGCCATCGACAGGGCCCAGTGGATTCTTCGTTCGATCTGACCCGATCACACTGTCTGGGAGCCGAAAACCCTGATGTCCCATCACCACGATGTTCACACCGTCCGACCCGACGGGCCCTCAACCGTGGAAGTGGCCCGCTACTGGAACAAGCTGCTGGCGCCCTACATGAAGGCCAGCACCGGCAAAGCCCTGTTTCAACTGCTAACGACCGGCTTCCTCTACCTGGTCGGCTGGTTTCTCATGCTGCGCAGCCTCGAGGTCTCGTACTGGCTGACGCTGGCCCTGGCGATTCCGACCGCGGGCTTTCTGGTGAGAATCTTCATTTTCCTTCACGATTGCGGGCACGGTTCGTTCTTTCCATCTCGCAGGGCCAACGAGTCGGTCGGCTTCGCGCTCGGGGTGATGATGTTGACCCCGTTCCACTATTGGCAAAGGACCCATGCCATTCATCACGGCACGTCAGGCGACCTGGACCGGCGCACCTTCGGAGATATCGAGACCCTCACCGTCCAGGAGTATCTGGCGCTGTCGCGAGGGCAGCGCCTGCGCTACCGGGTCTATCGGAGTGGCTTTGTCCTGCTGGTGATCGGCCCCGCCTTCCAGTTCCTGATCAAGCACAGGCTGCCCCTGGACATTCCCCGCTCCTGGAAGCGGGAGTGGAAGGGTATCTGGTGGACCAACGCCGTGGCCCTCGCATTGCTGCTACTTGCATGGTGGCTGGTCGGTCTGAAGAGCTTCCTGCTGGTCCAGTTGCCGATCTCCCTGATCGCGGGCGCAGCGGGCATCTGGTTGTTCTACATCCAGCACCAGTTCGAGGACACCTACTGGCGCGAGCATGAGGAATGGAATTTCCACAAGGCCGGAATCGAAGGCAGCTCGTTCTACGACCTTCCGGCCGTGGTGACCTGGTTCACCGGCAACATCGGGTATCACCATATCCACCACCTGGCTAGCCGTGTTCCCAACTACAGGCTGAAGAAATGCTACCGGGAGCTGCCGCAGCTCCATGAGGTCACCCGCATGACCTTCCTGCAAAGCCTGAAATGCGCCCGTCTCAAACTCTGGGACGAAGAGAGGGACAAGCTGGTGGCGTTTCGCGATCTCAGAATGATGGCATCACCCAGCAAGGCATAGCGCTCCCACACGGGAGGAAGCCTGCTCGCAGCGCCGATTCGGTTATGTCATCATCGGCCACTGAAACCGATGCGTATCGAAACTCTCGACCTCGAATTCGGCCACACGCCTGAGACCATCGCCGCCTTCCTGGTCTTCGGACCCGAAGGGCCTGTGCTGGTGGAGACTGGACCGGCCTCGACCCTGCCTACCCTTCTCGCACGGCTCGAGGAGCACGGCGTAGCGCCGGGCGACGTGCGGCACGTACTGGTCACTCACATTCACCTGGACCACGCCGGCGCGGCCGGCTGGTGGGCCCAGCAGGGCGCCACGGTCTATGTCCACCCCAGAGGGGCGCGGCATCTCATCGACCCGAGCAAGCTGCTGACCAGTGCCGAGCGAATCTACCTGGATCGAATGGATGAGCTCTGGGGACAGACTCTGCCGGCGCCCGCCGAACGAGTAGTGGCGGTCGAAGGCGATACCACGATCGAGGCCGCCGGCTTGAGCTTTGTGGCGCTGGACACTCCGGGGCACGCCCGACATCACCACGTCTACCGTCTGGGCGACGTGGCCTTCACAGGGGATGCTGCTGGAGTTCGACTCGGAGACCGACACTGGATCGACCTGCCGGGTCCGCCCCCAGAGTTCGATCTGGGAGCGTGGAAGGGGTCCCTGAACCGCCTTCGCCTGGAGAAGCTAGACACTATCTACCGCACCCACTTTGGCGCCACCAGCAACGTCTCGCACCAACTCGACCGGTTCGAGTCGCATCTCGTGCAAGGTGCGGCGTTCGTGCGCGACATGATGGCGGAAGGACTGGATCGCGACAGCATGGTCGCCCGCTACAACGAGACCCTGCGGAAATGGGCCTCAGACGACGGCGTGGACGACGCGACAGCGCTCGCCTATGAGTTGGCCAATCCCCGTTTCATGTCCGTCGACGGCATCGCTCGCTACTGGCGGAAACGGGCTGAACAGTCTGATATCTGATCCCGCTTCGGACTCACCTTTCGAGGTTCCATGAACCGATCCTACACCGATCGCTTCACCGGAGCCATGTTGGGCCTGGCCTGTGGCGATGCCCTGGGTGCGCCGGCCGAGTTCCTGTCGAAGGAA
>JAUWSP010000327.1 GCA_030610025.1 Acidobacteriota bacterium
AGCCAGGCCGATCAGGGCTCCGGCAGCACAGTCACGTGGCTCGCCTTGCATCGATTGGAGTCTAGGTCAACCAAGTAGGCGAGGCTGTGAAAGTGGCAACTCCTGAGAGCAAGGAAACGCTACCGTCCACGCTTGAATCGCCAGGGCGGACCTGTGCAGGCCCTGTGACTCGGGGTGCTGAGTGGCAAACTCGACAATCGGCTCGATGAGCTGCCAGGAAGTCGCGGACGACGGCACGCAGAACAGCCCTGTTTGCGCTGAAACGACCGCGACGGTGTCCTTCAGGCCGAGCACATACCCCGCGCACCAGGAGATGTTTATCGTGGGAACGGTTGGCACATCCTCTGTCCAGGTCTCACCCTCGACCAACAGGACAGCATCTCGACACATCTCCGTCAGAGAACCACCCAACTGAGAGCTCTCAGGCAACTCGCCCTGCTCGGGCCCGGAACTGCAAACCAAGGTAAGCAACGGCAGCAACACCATTAGCGAGGTCTTCATACGCTCTCCTCCGTAGTGTTTTTCCATTGGTCTTGAATCCTCACCCACACCACTGTCAGCCGTTGACAGTCGAAGGATGCACAATAGGTTGGTGGAGTTGCGCTATGCCGAACCGATCCAGCGACGGGAGGTCTGAATGACACGCGACGCAGTGGCTGAAAGTGTTGAGCAGGAGTCTTCGTCTCGCAACCTCATCGTCGGCGTGATTCTGTTTCTCGCCTTGCGCGTGATAGTCCGGCAATGGAGCCAGACTCCTCCCGACCTGCTTCGCCCAGAGATGCTGTTCGGCCTGGTCGGGATGGGAGCCGGCGCTGCTGCTCTCATCTTGTCGTGGCGCGAAACCGCCTGGCAACGGAACTCGGTGACTGAGGTTCTCGAGGCGCCGACTGAATGGGTCGAAGTGGACGAGGTCGGCAGTCCGTCCCCCGACGAAGAAGCCGAGATCGTGGAGCACCTGGCGCAGAGCTTCGAAGAACAACTCGGCAGGGAACTCGAATCTCGCCTGGGGGAGCTACCACCGCTGGGCCGAGACTCTCCCCTGGACCTTTCTTTCCGCTGGGGCCGGCGCTCCTGGGTCGCCAACACTGTTTGGGAGGAAGTGGAGCCTGCGCTGCGAAGGCGCATGGACAAAGCGGGGCTGTCGATGGACGCACAGTCGCTCCTAGAAAGCAGAGTGCGGCTCACCGCTTCCGCCCTTCTGGTCAGGCCCGACCGTGCGGCAGATGGCAATTGAGTAAGGCACAAACCAATCGACGGAAAGAACGGAGGATCTCATGAGCGTTCTCATCGAGGGCATTTCGGTAGTCGTGCGGACTGAGACTCTGAAGGAGAAGTTCCCCGGAGGTGTGGTCGCCTACTGCCTCGATTGCCCCAACAGCACTTTCTGCACCGATCGTCGACTGACCCGCGTGGGATTCATGGCGCCGAACGACGTCGGGTTCTTCGTCCGAAGCCTGCAGAAGCGGGGCCTTCTGTGGGTCGACTCCGAGAAGCGGTTCCGCGATGTGGCGGTGGTCGATCAGCTCAGCGGGCCCACCTCGACCTGCGACTGGCTCGTCTATGAGCGCCAGGTCGACGGCCCTGCCTACGCCTGGATGACAGGAGCCAAGCCAGGGGAGGTGGCCGTGCCCCGTGACTGGTGCTACGAGGAGTCGCTGAGCAAGGATTTCATCTATACCCCAAAAGCGGGGGCCGATCGGTGGCGTGCCGCGGAAGCTCACAGAGATGGCTGTGACCTCTTCATCCATCCAAGGACCGGTCAGAAGACGGCCTGTGCGCGGCCGTTCGGGCCGCATGTTGTCGGCTTGCCGGACTGAGGCTGCCGTGTTCGTAGGCCAAGATGCGTGAAGGCAATGACAGGGCCCTGCGGCGCAGATAGACTCCCATTCGCCTAGTCATGACCGAGCCGAGCCAACCACGAGGGCGCCTCCACCTGCCGACCGATGGCTGCGTTCTGGAATGGGACGAGGACGGCCTGCGCATCCAGATCCTCGACTATCAGATCCGGGCGATCACCCTCTCCTGGGAAGAGCTCGTCGGGCTGATGCAGGACGCGGGGGTTCTCGACGGCAACCGGGCTCCGACCCTCGAGAGCGTCCAGAAGCTTGCGGAGACCCGCCGGCCGAAGCAGGAAGCCGAGGTGCGCTGCCCCTGGTGCGGCGTTCTCTTCGGTGACCAGGGACGGCCTCTGGCGTTTGTCGATCACACCCAGGTGACACCCGAAGGCGACGTCGAATGCCCGAAGTGCGGCATCAAGGTGCTGGCTGACGATCTGTTGGGGAGCTGACCCGAAGCGGGCGAGGGCAAGCCTCGCCCCAACACTCCTACGAACCAAGGTGGCAGACCGGCACAGGTCCGGCCGCTTCACTCGTTCTCCCCGCCAGGTCAGCTCGTCGCTAGGGTTCGAGCCCTTCTGGCCAGCCCACGACGAGGACCAGGGGAGAGGTGGTTCCTTTCTCGAGCACGCGATTGACCAGGAATCGCTCTCCGCCCGGAGCCACGGCATATCCGCCGGGCTCGAGAAGTACCTTATGGTGAACGTTGATCCGGAAAAGCGGCTGAGTCTCCTCGATAGATACGGAGTCCCCCGCCGCCTTCAGCGTCGCCGCCATGAGGGTGTCGTCCGGGTCGAGGTAGAAGAGCTCGCTCGAATCGACTCCCCACTCTGGCCGAAGCCCACCGTCGCTCGAGACCTTCCAGGCGCGATCGGCGCGAGGAAAGGCCGTGAGGTAGACCTCGAACTGCCCCGAGCGGTCCGAGGTGTAGGCGAGCCATCGTCCGTCGGGCGAGATCGCCGCGTCTTCCTCGGCAAACTCGGAGTGCTGGACGGGAATCGGCTCTCCCCCTTCCTCGATGGCGACGACCCAGAGGTCCGGGTTCTCCCACTCACCCACCGTGCTGCCATAGACGAGGTATCGACCGTCCGGCGACCAATCGAGAGGCCACGTCATGGTGATCCCTTCCCGGCCGTAGTCATCGTAGCCGCCCTGCCGCAGTGGCTGGGTGTCCTCGCGGCCGAGAGTCTTCGTGTAGATCTCACCCTTCTGGAAAGCGATTCTCTGACCGTCGGGCGACCAGATCGGTGTGCCCGCGGTCTCGAAGGTGAATCGACTTCGCGTACCCCTTTCGAGATCGTAGGTCCATAGGCTCCAATCCAGATTCTCCAGATCGGCGATTTGGACCGCTGCCCGGGCTTCCTCCGGGGAGAGGCTGAGCTGATACTGATACTCGGCAGAACCGACGGTCGCCAGCTCCCGACCCCTGCGGTCATACCAGGTCAGACGGCTCCCGGAGAGCGGTGCGCCGGTGTGGTACGCGATCACCCCGGTCGCAGAGACCGAGAAGTAGCCATTGGCCGCCCAGGCGGCCCAGACCGACGTAATGGCATCCTCGCCCACTGGAATCGGCTCGCCCTGGAGCTCCGCGCTCTCATGGTCGAAAAGCTGCGCCCAGAGGGTTCCCTCGCGGACAAACCAGAGATAGGGGCCGGCCACCTCGGCGTGCGACACGGTTCTCATGATTTCCCGTGGCTCTGCGCCCGAGAGCGAGCCCAACATCAGTCGGTGATCCTCTCCGGGAGCAGAAGCGACGTATAGGAAACGCTCTCCATCCGGGAGAAAACGGGGATGTCGGTGGTCGTTGTCGCCGGCTACGGTATCGAATTCGGTGACCATGACCGGCTCCCCCCCGGCTGCGGGGATCCTGGCGATGGGATGCCTGTAGCCTGGCGTGAAGAGGATCACCCCATCACCACTCCAACTGCCGCCGTTGTTGCCCCCGCTCTTGGTCAGATTCAGCCCACCGCGTTCGACCCTCGCCAACGAGACGACCGGGCCACCAGCCGCCTCTACCTTCTTCAGCCTGCCCTCTGAGAAGAAGGCGAGAAAACGGCTGTCGGGTGACCAGAAGGGGTAGCTGGCCCCATCGGTCCCTTCCAGCGGCCGCGCTTCGGTCTCGTCGATGCGCCGCACGAACAGCCGTGCCAGACCGGTCTGACCCCTGGCGGCGAAGGCCAGCTGGGTGCCATCGGGCGAAACGGCCACAGAGCCGGGAAGGTACGGGTGGAGCTCGAAGGCGTGTCCCTCCGGTGGCGGTACGAAGGCGTGCACACTGCGCTCCTGGGTGGCACCTTCCCACCAGATCGCGGCGCCGAGGAGCAAACCGACGAGCAACCCGGCAGCAGCACCTGCGGCCAGCCAAGGACTACGGCTGGGTGTCGTGGTTACCGCATGGTCTACTCCCTGCGACAGGGAATCTCCTCC
>JAUWSP010000530.1 GCA_030610025.1 Acidobacteriota bacterium
CATCGAAACAGGTCCGAGACACTCTTCGTGAAGCCTATCGGTGCTTCTACAAGGCCTACCGGCAGGCAGCGGACCGGTTGCGGTCCGGCGAGCTCCTGACAGCCTTCCCCGAAGGAGCATTCCCTCCTCCGATGCCCTTCCAGCACCCTGTCCGGGCACCAGGATAGACCTGGGAACCTCCACATCGAACCCTGCAGGCGCTTCGCATCGAGGTGGCGGAGGACATCCGTCGACTCGGAGCGAGAAACCCTTTTTCTCCTCTCAAAAACCACCGGATTTGCCTATCGAAGCGCTCGAAGCCTGAATCTGGTGAGATCCGGGCCATCCACGCCCGGTTCAGGAGAACCGTAGTCGGAGATCGTGTCGCCATCCTCAAGATCCACCCCAAGTTGGGTGGCACTTAGGTCGGCGTCGTAGAATCGTCGCGATGCTGATCCGAGGGTGCTGGATTGCCGCAGCTCTATTGCTAGCCGGCGAAGTCGCGGGGGCCGACGAGATTCGGGTTGCGGTGGCCTCAAACTTCGCGAACGCTGCCAAGGCGATCGCACAGCGCTTCGAAGAGTCCACCGAGCACCAAGTGACTCTGGTCTTTGGTGCCACAGGCAAGCACTATGCCCAGATCCATAACGGAGCTCCCTTCGAGGCCTTCTTCGCCGCCGATGCCCAACGGCCTGAGATGCTCGAGAGCGAAGGCCTGGTGGTGCCCGGGAGTCGCTTCACCTATGCCGTCGGCCGAGTCGTCCTGTGGAGCCTCGAGGAAGGCTACGTCGACTCTGCAGGACAAGTGCTCGAGCACGGCGACTTCCGGCATCTCGCCATCGCCAACCCCAGACTCGCTCCCTACGGCAGAGCAGGACGGGAGGTGCTGCAATCAAGAGGCCTCTGGGAGAGGCTGCAGCGGCGCCTGGTCCGAGGCGAGAACATCGGTCAGACCTTTCAGTTCGTCAAGAGCGGCAACGCCGAGCTGGGATTCGTTGCCCTGTCCCAGCTGATGAGCTCCGAGGAGACTCTCGATATCGGCTCAAAATGGGTGGCACCTGAGACGTTGCACTCTCCGATCCGCCAGCAGGCAGTGCTCCTGAAAAACACAGCAGCGGCGAGCTCGTTCATGGAGTTCGTCAGAAGCGAAGAGGCCCGCACCATCATCCGAGGCTACGGCTACCAGACTCCCTGAAGCGGACTGTGTCAATCATGCTCAACGAGACCGATCTCGCGGCACTCTGGATCACCCTGAAGCTGGCAGGGCTCACCACCCTGATCTTGATCCTGCTGGGCACGCCACTGGCATGGTGGCTCTCCCAAACCCGCTTTCGGGGCAAGGTGATCGTCGAGGCCATCGTAGCGTTGCCGTTGGTGCTACCACCCACGGTGCTGGGTTTCTACCTGCTGCTCGGCCTAGGACCGCACGGTCCCATTGGCAGGATGATGGAGGCTCTCGGGGGTCACGCTCTGGCCTTTACCTTCGCCGGCCTGGTGGTGGGCTCCGTTCTCTACTCCCTGCCCTTCGTGGTCCAGCCTCTACAGGATGCCTTCTCCACGGTCGGCCGGCGTCCCCTGGAGGTGGCTGCCACACTGGGGGCCTCCCCCCTGGACCGCTTCTTTACGGTGGCCGTGCCACTGGCCCGGTCGGGGTTTCTCACCGCGGCAGTTCTCGGCTTCGCACACACGGTGGGCGAGTTCGGTGTTGTGCTGATGATCGGTGGCAGCATCCCGGGTGAGACGCGGGTTCTTTCGATTGCCATCTACGAGCACGTCGAAGCCCTCGAGTATGGCCGTGCTCATGTGCTGGCGGGCGGCCTGCTAGTCCTCTCCTTCCTCATGCTACTGGCGGTCTACGCCTTGAATCGTCGTTTCAGGTTGGTGCGATCATGACCATCGAGGCCAGGTTGCGGATCGACCGCGGGGCCTTCAGCCTCGACGCGGAGCTGTCGGTACCCGATCGGGGTGTGACGGCGATCTTCGGACCCTCTGGCTGTGGCAAGACCACCCTGCTGCGGGCGATCGCCGGCCTGGACCGGGGACCCAATGGCTACCTGAAGGTGGGCGAGGAGGTCTGGCAGGACGCCGACACCTTCATTCCGTCCCACCGCCGCCCACTGGGCTACGTCTTCCAAGAGGCCAGCTTGTTCTCGCATCTGTCTGTGAGGGGAAACCTCGCCTACGGCTACAAACGGGTGGCACCTTCATTGAGGCGGGTCGAGATGGACCAGGCGGTGGAGTTGCTGGGGGTCGCCCCGCTTCTGGGTCGCGACACCGAGGATCTCTCTGGAGGCGAGCGCCAGAGGGTAGCAATGGCGCGAGCCCTGTTGACGAGCCCGCATTTGTTGCTGCTGGACGAGCCGCTGACCGGGTTGGATCTGGACAGCAAAGCGGAAATCGTGCCCTATCTCGAGCGCTTGCACGAGGAGCTGAACATCCCGGTGCTCTATGTCAGCCATTCCCCCGATGAGGTGGCCCGCCTGGCCGATCATCTGGTGCTGCTGCAGGAGGGGAAGGTCCTCGCTTCCGGCAGGATTGGGGAGATGTTGACCCGCAGCGATCTGCCACTCTTCCACGGCGACGAGGCCGAGGCGATCCTCGAAGCTACGGTTGTCGGTCACGACGAGATCTACGAGCTCACCCATCTCGAATTCCCGGGCGGACGCTTCAACGTGACCCGAACAGATCTCGAGGTCGGGCAGCTCGTGCGGCTCCGGATCCTCGCCCGCGACGTCAGTCTCACCCTGGAGAGGCAGACCGACACCAGCATCCTGAACATCTTCCCCGTGACCGTGGAGGAGCTCGCCGAAGAGGGAGCGGCACAGGTCATGGTGAGGCTCTCGGCCAGCGGTACCCCCATCCTTTCCCGAATCACCCGACGCTCGGCGGACGCACTCCAGCTGACCCCCGGCAAGCAGCTCTACGCCCAGATCAAGAC
>JAUWSP010000380.1 GCA_030610025.1 Acidobacteriota bacterium
ATACCCATGATGCAGAGGGTAAGGAGCGGGTGAAGGTTCGGGCACTGTAGAAGCAAACTGGAGGTCCTGGCGCCGATTTCCGCGTGCGACGCCAGCACGCACCGCCCCATCCGAGCCGAGTCGCCCCTCGGCTCTTCTTTTTAGGTGCCACCCTTTTTTTTGAAAGAAGGCGGGGCGGCCTTGCGTCTTTAATGGGCATGGGACGCCGTCTTCGATTCATCCCCCCTGGAGGCTGCCTCGTCGAAGTCACGAAGCGCACCATCCAGGGCCGATTCCTGCTGAGACCTTCTACTGAGCTCAATCGCCTGCTCCTCGGAGTGCTTGGCCGGGCACAACGACTCTATGGAGTCCGACTCCATGCATTCGTGGTGCTTTCGAACCACTACCACCTTCTACTTACCGTCGAGAGTGCGCAACAACTGGCGTTATTCGTCGGCTATTTCCAGGGGAATTTAGCCAAGGAGGCAGGGCGACTTTATCGTTGGAGGGGACCCTTCTGGCACCGTCGCTACCAGCACGTCGTAGTCAGTGGCGAGGAGGCTGCCCAGATTGCTCGACTTCGATATATCTTGTCCAACAGCTGCAAGGAAGACCTGGTATCGAGTCCGCTCGAGTGGCCCGGAGCCAGCTCCACTCGTGCACTTCTCTTCGCTGAGACGCTCGAGGGGATCTGGGTCGACAGAACTCAGGAGCGGCTCGCTAGCTCCCGGGCGGTGAAGGAAGACCCATCCCGTTTTCAGAAGCGCGAGATCGTAACGTTCGAGCCCATCCCATGCTGGCGCCATCTGCATCCGAAACTCGTGAGGAAGCGAATCACCGACCTTGTGACTGAGATAGAGGCTGATACCGCAGAACGACATCGAGCGAAGGGCAGTCGACCGTCAGGAGTACAGAAAGTACTCCGCAAAGACCCTCATGCCAAACCCATGAAATCCAAGTGGTCTCCGGCGCCGCTTGTCCACTGCGCTTCTCAGGAAGCCCGCAATGCCCTTCGCGAGGCCTACTCATCCTTCGTGGCGGCCTTTCGTGCCACGGCCACTCGAATGCGCTCCGGTAGCTTCCTCGACAACTTCCCCGAAGGCGCTTTTCCACCTCACATTGCTTTCCAAGAGCACGCTCGGGCGCCGGGCTAGTCACAAAGTGACACCGGACAATGTCATCAGGAAGTCGTAGCGCGGGCTCTCCATCCTAAGCCCTTAGGATCACTAGGTACCAATACGGACAGACGAGCGCGCCACACCCCAGTGGACGTTTCGCTCCCCCCCACCTTGGTCACATACTGAGCATGGAATTCCACGGGCCGCGCCACCGGCTCCAACGGACTGTCATGGGTCCCTTCGTTGAGCCAACTGGCTCGGTCACCGACTGAGCCGCCACTCAGGACCGCCTCGCGGCGAAAAATGGGTGGCACCTGAGGGAGTGATAGGGGGGCGAATGCGGAATCGGATCAGTCATCAGCTCATCGTGGCGGTCGCCCTGACCGCGGCGGTCATCTTCGGCCTGCTCTCCCACCTCCTCATCGCTTCCCACAGCCGCTCCATGGTCACCATCATGGAGAGCTACGCTGACGAGAGCGCCGAGACCATCCAGCGCAGTACGCGCTTCGCGATGCTCCAGAACCAGCCTGACGAAGTACACGAGATCGTCGACGCCATCGGCCGACAGGAGAGCATCCTCGGCATTCGAATCCTCAACAAGGACGGGCGAGTCATCTACTCCCCCGATAAGAGCGCCATTGGCACCATGGTCGACAAACATGCCGAAGCCTGCTACGTCTGCCACGCCACCGACGCCCCCTTGGAGCGACCCGATAGGACGTCGAGAACCCGTTTCTTCAACGACCCCGAGGGCCAATCCCGACTCGGCATCATCAAGGCGATCTACAACGAGCCCAGCTGTTCCGAAGCCGATTGTCACGCCCATTCGCCCGACCAGGCCGTCCTCGGCGTTCTGGATATCACCCTGGACCTGGCCAGCGCCGAGCGCCACATGGCCGACGAACGAACCCAGGCCCTGCTGACCATTGGCATCGCCATACTCTCCATCAGCTTTCTCATCTGGTTGATCATCTATCAACTGGTGGGCAAACCCGTCCGCAAGCTCATGAAAGCAACCGACGCGGTGGCGGCCGGCGATCTCGACTACCGGATCGAGGTCAAAAACAACGACGAGCTCGGCAAACTGCAGAGCTCGTTCAACGACATGACCGGCAAGCTCGCCGAGACCCAGAGTCAGCTCTACCAATCCAACAAGATGGCTTCGGTCGGCCAACTGGCGGCCGGAATTGCCCACGAAATCAACAATCCCCTGACCGGCATCCTGACCTTCAGCAGCCTGCTACTGAACCAACCCGACCAGGACCCCGCTGTACACGAGGACCTGGAGACCATTGTTCGTGAAACCAAGCGGTGCCGCGACATCGTCAAGGGCCTGCTCGACTTCTCGCGCCAGGTTCCACCGCGCAAGACCAACTCCGACTTCAACAAGATCGTCAATCAGGCGCTGGCCATCGTCGACCACGAGCTCGACGTGGCCAACATCCAGGTGGCACGAGGCCTGCTCGAGGAGCTGCCCACCGTCCGGGTCGACGCGAATCAGATGATCCAGGTACTCATCAACCTGCTTGTCAATGCCGCCCACGCAATCGGTACGAAGAAGGGCGGTGAGATCTTTGTTGGCACCGACCTCAGAAAGATCGACGGCAGCCCGCACATCGAGGTCAAAGTGGCTGACAACGGCTGCGGAATTCCCAACAAGAATCTACAGAAGATCTTCGAGCCCTTCTTCACGACTCGGGACACGGGCGGAACCGGCCTGGGCCTCGCTGTGATCTGGGGGATCGTCGAAGAACACGGAGGCACCATTTCGGTAGACAGTCAGCCGAACCGGGGCACCACCTTCACAATCCGCCTGCCGGCTACCGAGTCCAGTCGTTCTTCCAGCGAGATCAACGATGATCGAACCACAGACTGACGTCCTGGTCGTCGAAGACGAACCGGTTGTCCAGATGGCGGCCCAGCGTGTCCTGAATCGGGCCGGCATCACTACCGATTCAGCCGTCGATGTCGACAGCGCGATCGCCAAGATGAGAGCCGACGCCTACAAACTGGTGCTCTGCGATCTCAAGCTGCCCGGCTCGTCTGGCTTCGAATTAATCGACCACGTGCGCACGCTGACCGCAGCTCCAGAGATTGTAATGATCACCGGTTACGCCACTCTGGAAAACGCCCTGGAGTCCTTTCAGCTGGGTGCTTTCGACTTCATCCCGAAACCGTTTGATCCCCGAGAGCTTCTGGGAGTGGTGCGTCGCGCCATTCGCTTCCATCTAGCGAGCTCCGCCTCAGGCGCCATTTCTCCGGACTTCTTAGCCGAAGAGGCAGCCCGACACGACGCCGATGCCGCAGTCAAGTGCTATCTACTCGGACGCCACAGCTGGGCCCGAATCGACCAGGAGGGCATCGCGACCCTAGGGGCTGCCGAGACCTTCGCGGGGATGCTGCGGGAGATCGAAACCACCGAGTTTCCAGGCAATTCGGAGCACACAGTTCAGGGCAAGACTCTGGTCCGGATTCTAAGTCACGGTGGTCTGCTCCATCGCGTGTGGGCCCCTTTGAGCGGCCAGATCATCACCATCAATGAGCGGATCGCAGCCGAGCCCCAGATCCTCGATCAGGATCCGTTTGGCGCCGGCTGGCTCGTACAGATCATCCCTTCGGACCTCGAGCGGGAGCTGCCCCTGATCGCACGCCGCTCGGCCCCGAATGATGAATGCAACGCCAACTCATGAACCACCGACTCGACCGGGAGGAATAGCCATGGTAATCGTCATCGTCCTGTTGACCGTAGTCGTCTTCTTTGTCGTCGATCTACTGCTCCGCCTGGCCCTGAAGAACCGGGAGGAGAGCCGACTG
>JAUWSP010000344.1 GCA_030610025.1 Acidobacteriota bacterium
CTCTCACCATCAAAGAGGTACTCCCTATCCGGTGGGGAAAGGGACCAGGAGAAGGCCACAGAGAGGACCACAGCAACGAGAATCACGACCGACAGCCAAGCTAGCGACCTCATGACCACCTCCATTCAGGGGTGCCATCCATTGTACGCCAAGGTGCGGCTCGAATCGGGTGGTCGGCCAGCAGTGCCAGAGGTCTGTCCGGGTGGTTCGACAGGGGGCGCCTCGTCGAGCGCAGCGCAAGGACCGTGGAAGGGCAATACAGATGAGGCGCGATGACGAGACGAGGTGGCGGCCCGCCCGCCAGAGTCTGAATAGCCGGCGCCGTCCGCTTGCGGACCACCCGAACGAGCCTCTTCAGAGTCGTGGTCATCTGTGCAGGCCTCGGATCCCGTGCTATCGTGACGACCTGCGCTGGCCGTGCAGACGCGGCGCTCCGCTACAATCTCCTAACCGACAAGGTCCGCAGACCCAGTAGGTGTTCGAAGTGATGAACAGCAAGCAAATCCGCCAGAGTTTCGTCGATTTTTTCGAGGAGCGAGGTCACAAGCACTATCCGAGTGCACCGCTGGTGCCGCATGGCGATCCGACCCTGCTCTTCACCAACGCCGGAATGGTCCCCTTCAAGGACTACTTTCTGGGGCTCGACAAGCCTGAGAACAGGCGAGCCGTCAGCGCCCAGAAATGCATGAGGGTTTCCGGCAAGCACAACGATCTGGAGAACGTGGGCCCAAGCCCGAGGCACCATACCTTCTTCGAGATGTTGGGCAACTTTTCCTTTGGCGACTATTTCAAGGCCGAGGCGATCGACTTCGGATGGGACCTGGTAACCCGGGTCTGGGGGCTTCCTGCGGAGCATCTGACGGCCACCGTCTACGAAGAGGACGACGAGGCAGAGCGGCTGTGGAGGAAGATCTCGGGCCTGCCTGCCGAGCGCATTCTCCGCTGCGGCAAGAAGGACAACTTCTGGGCGATGGGTGAGACCGGACCCTGTGGACCGTGTAGCGAGATCTTCGTCGATACCCAACCGAAGCTGCCGAGAGTGGGCTGGGAGGAAGGCGGTGAAAGTGGGCGGTATCTGGAGATCTGGAATCTGGTCTTCATGGAATACGAGCGAGACGACTCGGGGGTCATGAAGCCCCTGCCGAAGCCTTCCATCGACACGGGCGCCGGCCTGGAACGCGTGGCGGCGGTCCTGCAGGGGGTCGAGTCCAACTACGACACCGATCTCTTCGTGCCGATCCTGCAGGCGACGGCCACCCTGGCTGAAGGAGCCTACGGCCGAGATCCAGAGGCCGACGTTTCCTATCGCGTCATTGCCGACCACCTCCGGGCCGTGGCGTTCCTGTTGGCCGATGGCGTCATCCCTGGCAACGAGGGCAGAGGCTATGTGCTGAGAAGAATCTTGCGGCGCGCTGTTCGCCACGGCATGGTCCTGGGCTTCGAGGAGCCCTTCCTCAACCGACTTCTACCTCTAGTGGGAGAAGTCATGGGCCACCATTATCCTGAGCTGGACAGGGCACAGCAGGCCTCTGTGGCCACTGTCTCGACGGAAGAGGAGAAGTTCCTCTCGACGATTGCCTCCGCCTCCCGACAGGTCCAGGAGGCCATCGATTCGGTTCGGCACGAGGGTGGCTCGGAGCTACCAGGCGAGGCGGTGTTCCGCTTCTACGACACCTATGGCCTTCCCCTGGAGCTCATCCAGGAGATCGCAGAAGAGGAACAACTGACACTCGATGAAGAGGGTTTCAAGGCAGAGCTGGAGACACAGCGTCGAAGGTCGCGTGAGGCTGTTGGCGAGGGTCAGGAACGGCTGGCCGCCGTTCGGGAAGCCGTGCATGCTGACGAGCAGGCCAAAACAGAGTTCCTGGGCTATGACACGAGGCGAGTCGAAGAGGCCAAGGTCGTCAGCCTGGTACGTGCGAGCGAAAGGCGTTACCTGCCGGTCGAAAAGCTCGAGGAGGGCGAAGAGGGGGTCGTGATCCTCGATCGCACTCCCTTCTACGCCGAAGGCGGAGGAGAAGTGGGGGACCGCGGCACGGTGAGCTGGGATGGCGGGGGGGCGCGGGTCATCGACACCCAGAAGGATCCTGCCGGAGTCTGGGTACATTTCGTGGAAGTCGCAGAGGGCAGCCTCAGTCGCGGCGATTCGGTTACGGCCGACGTCGATGATGGGTGGCGGTTGCCGACACAGCGCAATCACACCGCCACACACCTCCTCCATCGGGCTCTGCGGCAGGTTTTTGGGGACACCGTCCACCAGGCCGGCTCCCTGGTGGCTCCCGATCGGCTGCGATTCGACTTCGCCCTGCACCGGGCTCCGAGCTCCGAGGAGATCCAACGGGTGGAGGATCTGGTCAATCGATGGATCCTGCAGGCAGAGCCGACGGTGATCACCGACGACCGCCCCCGGCAGGAAGCTCTGGAGGCCGGAGCCATGGCGCTCTTCGGAGAGAAGTACGGTGAAACCGTCCGGACGGTCGAGGTCCCTGGCCTGGTGCTGGAGAGTGGTGATGTCGTCGACAGCCTGGAGCTCTGCGGCGGCTGTCACGTTGCCAACACCGGCGAGATAGGGCTCGTCTTGATCACTGGCGAGCGGGGCATTGCATCTGGGGTTCGGCGGATCGAGGCCCTGACAGGCGAAGGTGCCCTGGAGCTCGTGCGTCGACAGCGCTCCTTCCTGCGAGATGTCGAGACGGAGCTCGGCGTTCCGGCCGAACAGGCGGGCGAGGAGATTGCGCAACGCCGGGCTCAGCGTCGCGATCTGGAGAAGGATCTGGCACAGCTGCGGATGCAGCTGGTTTCCGGTAGCGAGGCTGCGCAGGAGCAGGAAGTGGACGGCATCAAGGTGTTGGCGAAAGAGGTTCCTTCGGCCCCGGTCGGTGAGGTGAGAAACATGGCCGACATCCTGCGCCAGAAGCTGGGCTCTGGGGTCGTGGTTCTCGGCAGCCGTGAGGAGTCCAAGGTGACCCTGATCGTCGCGGTCACCGGCGATCTCGAAGGCCGGTTACACGCCGGCAACCTGGCCAAGGAGATCGCTGCAATGGTGGGAGGCAGTGGCGGGGGAAGGAGCGACTTCGCACAGGCCGGAGGTAAGGACCCGGAGAAGCTCACAGAGGCCCTGCAAGAGGTTCCGAGCCTCGTCAGGAAGCAGCTTCAGTCCTCCGTCTAGAGCGGGCAAAGTGGAGCTTCACATTGAGCGATAGCCTGTTTCTTCCTAGACTCGAAGCTGACTTTGCTCGGGTCCATTGATGGGATGAGAGTCTGCAAACTCTGGCTGGCGATCGCTCTGATGTCGCTCTCGGCAGCGGCGGAAGTGAAGGTCAAGGTTCTCGATGATGGGACCAGGGTCATGTACAACGAGGGTAGAGCTCGCAGGACCTATGGGCCACCCCGTGCTGTAGCGTCGAGTCCCTCTGCGGACCTGGAGGCTCTGATCGCCAAGTACTCGTCGATGCGCTCGCTGGACCCCGATCTGGTGCGGGCGGTCATCCAGGTGGAGTCGGCTGGCCAGACAATGGCCCTGTCCAACAAAGGCGCGATGGGCCTCATGCAGCTCATGCCTGGCACCGCCCGCCAACTCGCCGTGGACGATCCCTACGATCCCGAGCAGAATGTAAGGGGTGGAACCCAGTACCTGAGCCGGCTACTCGGTTTGTTCAGCGGCAATCTGGAGCTGGCCCTGTCAGGGTACAATGCGGGGCCAGAAGCAGTGAATCGGTATGGCGGCGTTCCGCCGTACCCGGAGACCCGGTCGTATGTGGAGAAGGTTCTCAGGATCTATAGAGACGAGCCGGGCTTCACGCTGAGCGGCTCTCCGAGTCTGCGGGTCGGGCGCAAGACCTTTTTGACTCGAAGCTCGGACGGCCGGTACTTGATGACAACCACTCCGACGGGCGATCGCTGAAGCGCTTCCTCCGCCAGGAGGGTCTCTTTTTCAGGGGGGCTGATCCATTCCGTTCTCAGACTACCGTCACGCCCTGAACGCCCCGAACCTGCTGTCGCTGTTTCGGATTCTTCTCGTGCCGCTTCTGGTGGCCGTGCTGCTCACCAAGTTCGAGGGCAAGGAATTCGTCGGGCTGGCGGTCTTCTGGGTCGCTTCGCTGACGGACTTCCTGGATGGCTTCCTTGCCAGGAGAAACAAGCAGGTCACGCGACTCGGCAAGCTCCTGGATCC
>JAUWSP010000522.1 GCA_030610025.1 Acidobacteriota bacterium
CAAGCGGGAGTCTGGCTCGATGACAGTCTCCTCTGGGTCCATATCGACCACCCTGAACGTCAGCTCCTGCTGACGCCCCGCGCCCTGCGTCAGGTTGAACGGCTGGCTGCCGTCCGTCGGGATCTGCCAGATGTCGTATTTGTCGTAGACGAGGATCGCGCTGTCGTCGGCCAGCCATTCGCTGAAGCCGTATCCCGGTGGGGCACTGGGGTAGTCGTGATCCTCGTCGGCGAAGGGGGCTTCGAGGCCCGTCGTGACATTGCGCCGCTCCCCCGACGCCACGTCGAAGAGGTGGTAGTTCCCGCTGTCGTAGTAGAGAACGAAGCCGCCATTGGGAGACAAGGTCCAGTTGGGCTTCCAGTCCTCCTCCAAACGCCTGGCGACCAGGGTGCGCTCACCGTCGGTGAGGCTTACCGTGTAGATGTCGACAAAGGCGCCCTCCCAGGTGCGCTCCCTGAGATAGGGGACATCGGCTATGGCGAGTGCGACACGTGGGTTGTCGTTGGGCTCGACGATTCGCATCTCGAGGTCGGCCAGCGGCACCATCGAGGCGCTGTCCAGGTGGTACACCGCCCTGTAGGAACGGTCCTTCTCCTCGTCCCACCGTTCCTTCTGGTTGGGGATGATGAGGGGGTCGTTCCAATGCCAGACATCAACGCCTCTGTCTTCGACGATCCCTTCGATGTCGTAGGGCTCGAATGCCGGCTCTTCCTCCTCGTCTTGCCCTTCAGCCTCCTCCGACTCCTGCTCTTCATCGGGAGCGGCAGGCTTGAATCCGAAGAAGAGGCGCTGGCCATCACGGCTCCAGGCTAGCTTCTGAACTGCGTGGTGCGTCCTGCCGTCGGGGGCTTCGGCTTTGGTGGCCACCGCGCGCGGGCCGCTACTGTCCCAGATAGAGAGAGCTCCGTCGCCAGGCTCGGCCTCGTCGTCGAGCGTTGCTTCCACGAAGGCCAACCGGCTGCGGTCCTTCACCCAGGTGAGGTGGGCGTAGCGTCCTCTGTCTTGATGGGCAAGAATCTCCTCGGGGTCGCCCGGACGATCGAGATGGCGAAGGTAGAGGCCGTCGGTCGGGCCTTCCGAGTCGTCGTCGGTGGGTGCTGACACTGCATACGCAAGGACGGTGGAGGGCTCGTCGAACGAAAACTCGGTGACGTAGGGCAGCTCCACGTCTTCACCTGTCGCCAATTGCCGCAATCGAAGCGTCGTGCCGAGCTCCTTCTTGTCCTCCTCTTCGTCGGTCTCGGACCCCTCGCTGGGCTCTGCCTCCGATTCCGGCTCGGGTTCGACTGCCGCCTGCTCGGCAGCCGTCGCCTCCTCTGCGTCGGCCTCGTCGTCTTCCTCCTCGAAGAGCTTGTAGGCCAGGAAGCGACCATCCTCGGAGAAGAGGAAGCTCTCGACTCGTTCGATCCGCTCTTCGCTGCCGTTGGTCAGATCGAGCAGGGCCAGGCCTGTCTTCGGCCCATCGTCACCGTTCTTCTCGTCCTCTGCCTCGATCTGTTGCTCGAGGGTCGGCTGGATCGTTGCCGCCACCCATCGCTCGTCGCCAGAGATGGCGGGGTCGGAGCCCAACTCGATTCGGTAAACCGTACCGCCATCCGTTCCACGCACTTCGACCTCACCGTCGCCTCTGTCCGGCCGTAGGGAATACGCGATCCAGTTGCCCTGCTTCGACAGCACCGGGCCTTCGATCTGTCGAAACTGCATCAGATCGACCCAGGTGAGGGGCTTGGTACCGGCGACCGAGGCGCTGGTACACATCGACATCACGATGATGCAACTGACTGCCTGAGTGAGCAGATGTTTCAAGGAAGACATGGAAGTGAAACCCTCCGCGTAGAAGAGAGGCCTGGGAGCCGGACGGAGGGAACTATATCCGAGCCGTTTCATCGATCGGCTACAATGAGCCCCGCAACATTGAAGCGGACTATCGATTGAGCCGCGGATCGCGGCTGGAGGTCATGGGCATGATCGGGGAGACCCTCGCTCGCTACAAGATAGTGGACAAGCTCGGTGAAGGAGGCATGGGAGAGGTCTACCTGGCCGAGGACACCGAGCTCGATCGGAAGGTCGCGCTCAAGATGCTACCTACCGAGATGGCCGGAGACCCGGAGCGCCTGGAGCGGTTTCGCCGTGAGGCGAAGGCCGTTGCCGCGCTGAATCACCCCAACATAGTCACCATCTACAGCATCGAAGAGAGCGACGGCACCCAGTTCCTCACCATGGAGCACGTCGAAGGCGAGAGCCTGGACCAGATGCTGCCGCCCACGGGCATGCCGCTGTCCAAGGTCTTCGACATCGCCATACCCCTGGCCGACGCCCTGGCAACGGCGCATGAGCGAGGCATCGTTCACCGGGATCTCAAACCCGCCAACATCATGGTCAACAAAGAAGGCCGGGTGAAGGTCCTGGACTTCGGACTGGCCAAGCTGACCCAGGACGACTCTGTTGAAGGTGCCGAAGGCGATTTGACCCAGATCCCGACCCGCATCGCAACGCTGACTGGCGAAGGAATGGTCATGGGCACAGCCCCATACATGTCGCCAGAGCAGGTCGAGGGTCGGGCGATGGACCACCGTACCGACATCTTCTCTCTCGGGGTCTTGCTGTACGAACTGGCCACGGGACGTCGTCCCTTCACCAGCGACACGTCCGCCGGTCTGGTGTCGAGCATCCTGCGCGATACACCCAGCTCGGTCACCGAGATCAACCCGGGTCTGCCTCGGCACCTGGCGCGGATCGTCCAGCATTGCCTGGAGAAGGACCCGGAAGCCCGCTACCAGTCGGCCAAGGACGTACGTAACGAGCTCCGCAGCCTGCGCCGCGAAGTGGACTCTGGAACAGTCACGACGGGCAGCGGTGTTTCGCCGGTCGAAGCCCCGCTGGGCGAGCCTCGAAAAAAGTCGGGTCCAGGGCTTTGGGCCGCGCTCGCTGCCGCAGCCGGGCTGATCCTGGCGA
>JAUWSP010000551.1 GCA_030610025.1 Acidobacteriota bacterium
AGGAGCCGCCCGAACAGCAGCCTGTTCCTGGATCGTGAAGTAGTCTTCCAGAAAAGCCTGACTGCGGGCCTCTATCCGTTCGAGATCACAGCCCACGAGCCTCTCCTCGGGGGCCAGGGCACAAAGTCCCCAGCCACCGCGATGGCTGATCGAGAGGGCCAATGGAAGGGGTCGACCTCGCAGCAGCGCCTCGGGCGCCCCGTCGGCGGCCTGCCGCACCGTGAGATCTGCCGGATCCGCGTCCGAGCCCGCCGAATAGGGGCTGGCCCGGAGTGCCGCTTTGGCAGTCCACCGTCCGAGAAGCCAGTCGTTTCGCCGCTTCTCGACCTCGAGCCGCACCAGATGCTGCCGCTCCTCCGGGCTCAACCAATCGATCTCGGTGGGAACCTCCTCGAGCCGCTTGACCAGCCAGTAGGGGCCAGGAACGTCTCCGAGAGGTCGGATGGTCTCGGACAGAGTCATCTCGCCTGGCTCGAGCAGCCCCTCAACCCATGACGCTTCGCAGCTTGGCGAGAGCCTTCGGGTCGACCTCGGCAGGAGATGCAACCGTCCGATAGCCGGCCAGATCCACCAGGAGGCTGCCCGATTCGTCGACGACCCTGGCATCGAAGCCGCCGTCGGAGGTCGGCTGCACGATCGCCAGGATTCGACCCTGAGCGGCGTCCGCGGACCGGTGGGTCGTGATCGATGCCACTTTCCAGGGCAGGCCCAGCCTGCCGCTACGTCCGATCTCCCAGAGTCCAGCGGTCTGAAAACAGAGCTCGATGAGGCGCGGCGCCATCTGCACAGTCCGATCGTCCGGTAGGTGGTTCGGCGGGAGGTTGTCGGACAGCCTGCCGATCACGGCCGATCCGTCTTGCCAGGCAAAGTCGATGACCTGGTAGGCCGGACCGTGGAAATAGACGCGGTAGATCTCTGCGCCTTCCAGGCCGTCCTCTGGAACCGTCGGCACCTCGACACCCGAAGCAGCCGGGAGTTGGCCACCAAGGCGAACCCGCCCAACGAAGTGTACGGTCTCCTGCTCCTCTGCCTGCATGGCCAGCTGCCTGCGTCCTACCAGCCGACAGGAGGCGACCACGGCCTCGACATCTTCCAGACCCAGAAATGTCTGTATCTCGAGGGTGCGAGGCTCGTCCCGGTAGAACTTGAAGGGCGACAGGAACTCCACCTCTTCGACCGCGAGAACCTGGCGATCGGGCACCAACAGACTCGCGGCTTCGGCGAAGGCCTCGATCCCCATGACGCCAGGCAGTACCGCGGTACCGTCGATCCGGTGATCGTTCAGGAAAGGCTGCTCAGTCGGATTCAGATCACCTTCGATCACGAAGCCTCGAGCGGTATGGCGAGCGCCGAATCCGGCGATCATCGGCCCACGTTGGCGAGACCGAACCGTCTCCGGATCCAGTCCACCCTCCGGGTCCCAGTCCTCGAGCAACACGCCCAGGGCCCCGGCGATCACGACTTCGCCTCGAGTTCCGGCCTCCAGTTCCTGCCTGACGACCGGCACGGCTGTCTCGGGATCCAGCATGCCGATTCCGGCCAGCTGCATCATCTGCGGGATGGATCCACGGCTGGCCATGCCAATTCCTGCCCAGGCCGTCCAGTCGATCGCCACACCACGCGTCCGGGGTCGGGTCGTTCGCAGGTTCGAAGTGAGCTTGCACAGCAGATCATTGGCGGCGCTGTAGTCGGTCTGCCCTGCATTCCCAAAGCGCCCCGCGATGGAGCTGAAGACCACCGTGGCGCCCAGGGGCATACCGGAGGCAGCCTTCAGGAGATGAAACCAACCCTGGCTCTTGACATCGAGGACGAGGTCGAACTCTTCGCTGCTCTTGTCGCTCAGAGCATGGCTGATCTCGAGGCCGGCAGCGTGGATGAGGACGTCGATCCGCCCGTGGCGCTCGCGCACCTCACCGACAATCCGATCCACCGCCTCGGCGTCGAGCAGGTCCACCGAGTGATACTGCGCCTGCCCGCCGGCTGCCTGCACAGACTCGAGCGCCGCCAAGGCCGCTCGCGCCCGCTCGAGCACGGCCAGCTGACGCTCCACCTTGGCCGGCGTCGCCCGCTCTCCTTCAGCCTTCATGCGCTCGAAGAGCTCCAGTCTGAGAGCTTCGGGATCCGTCCGGAAACGCTGCAGATCCTCGTCTTCAGGATCGGGCTCGGGTGCCAGATCGAGCAGGTAGAACACACCCTTCGAGCTCGCTGCCAGGTCGGCCACGATCGCCGAAACGATGCTGCCCGCCGCACCGGTAATCACGAAGACGCTTTCCGAGTCGAGCTCGACCCGATCGGCGGAATCCTCCATGGGCTCGTCTCGCAGACCGACACCCCAGCGCTCGGCGCCAAAGTAGCCGACCTCGACCGACCCTGGATCCCGCAGAGTCTCTTCGATGAGCCGATCGGCCGGCGCCGCCGTGGCCCGAGAGGGCTCGAAATCGACCACCTTGATGAGGGCCGAGGGCCTCTCCCGCTTCAGGGCTTTGGTGAAGCCGGAGACAGCGCCGCCGATTGGGGCCCACGCTCCAGCCTCGTCGTAACCGTGCCGACCTCCCAGGCGGGTCGCTGCAACCCGGAACGAATCGGGCTCGGACAGCGAGTCGTAAAGGTCCTTTGCAGTCCGGAATAGAAGCTTGACGTTTCGGGTCACGGCCTGCTTCCATTCCTCTGCGCCGAGCTCCGAAACCTCGCCAACCGCATCGAGGGCAGGGAGCCAGTAGACCCCCTGGATCCCGCCTTCGCTCTTGAAGGCTTCGAGACGAGAAGCGAGCCCCTCGGCATCCAGATCCGATGGCAACAACAGCACCTCGGCCCCCAGTC
>JAUWSP010000020.1 GCA_030610025.1 Acidobacteriota bacterium
AGGAAAAGCCTGTGGAAGAAGCGGTGGAAAACCGGCTGAAGCCCGAGATTGCCGCTCCCGGACTCCGGATTGAACAGAGAATTGTGCAGTTTGAGTAAGTCTTTTCCTGTCAGTAGTTTAGGGTCTTGTCCTCCAAGGGCTCGAGACAGGCTGTCGAGCGACACATCCATTTTCCACAGCAGTGCCTGTGGAATCTGGTGTTGAAGTACCTAAGTCTTTGGCTAACAGAGACTTACTGGCGACTGGAGCGGTCTCTTGCGGTCTCCATCGTCGGTCACCTGAGCGGCGCATTGGGCCCGTCCGAGGCTGCCTTGGGACGACACCTGCTGGTATAGTTCGAACGGCGAGAAACCGATCTTCCAAACCCCTCTTCAGCGAGCCAGAAACCATGTCAGAGAACACTCTCGTTCGTCGCACCCCGCTCTACGATGCTCACCAGGCGGCCGGTGGTAAGTTGGTCGAGTTCGCGGGCTGGCAGATGCCCGTGCAGTATTCCGGAGTCCTTCAAGAGCACCGCGCTGTGCGGACGGAGGCGGGCATCTTCGATGTCTCGCACATGGGGGAGTTCCGGGTTGCCGGCAAGGGTGCCGAGACCTTTCTTCAGAGGATGACGCCAAACGATGTCGCCAGGTTGAAGCCAGGACGGATCCACTACAGCGGGCTGCTGACCGAGCAGGGCACCTATGTCGATGATCTGCTGGTCTACCGCCTGGCCGAGGACGAGTTTCTGCTGGTGGTCAACGCGGCCAACTCTGCGAAGGACTTCGCCTGGCTGCAAGGTCACAACGACGCCGGCGTCACTCTCGAGGATGTCTCGTCGGACTACGGCCTGATCGCTCTTCAGGGGCCGAAGGCTGAGGGAATGCTCGAGGGGCTCACGAGCACGGATCTGACTGCCATCCGGTACTACGCCTTCGAGCAGGGTGAGGTGGCCGGCCGGCCAGCCATCATCTCTCGCACCGGGTACACCGGCGAGAACGGGTTCGAGCTCTACCTGGCGCCCGAGGACACCCAGCCAGTCTGGGATCGCCTGCTGGAGGTAGGAGGACCGGAAGGTCTGGTCCCCGCCGGTCTGGGGGCGCGGGACACCCTGAGGCTGGAGGCGGCGATGGCGCTGTACGGTCACGAGATCGACGATTCGATCACGCCTCTCGAAGCGGGTCTGCAATGGGTTGTCAAGCTCGAGGCGGCGGACTTCATCGGACGGCAGGCTCTCGTCGAGATGAAAGAAGCAGGCCTGGCCCGCAAGCTGGTTGGTTTCAACGTCGAGGGTCGCGGTATCGCACGGCAGGGACACAAGGTGGTGGCCGATGGCGAGGAAGTCGGCTTCGTGACGAGCGGCACTTTCAGCCCGACCCTCGAGAAGGCCCTCGGCATGGCCCATGTGCCAGTTTCCATGGCGGCCACCGGGACTACGGTGAGCCTGGACATTCGAGGCAAGGTGGTGCCGGCGGTGATCGTCGATCTACCGTTCTATAAGCGGGCCTAGTTGGTAGGGACCCTGGCGGAGGCTCGAGCCTGGCCTTTTCGGGCGAGTCTGCAGATCAGACAAGATAAGCTAGCGATTGGAAATGGATAACGTGCTCGGCCTGGGGCGGAAGCACTTCGGGCCGGGCTGGTGAGACAGGGAGGAAGTGAGATGTATCCGGATACTCTTCGATACTCGAAGGACCATGAATGGGTGCGCATCGAGGGCGACGTCTGTGTCATCGGAATCACCCACTACGCGCAAGACGAACTGGGAGAAGTGGTCTTCGTGGAGATTCCAGAGCCGGGTCAGGAGTTCGATGCCCACGAAGAGATCGGCACGATCGAATCGGTCAAGGCGGTTGCCGAGTTCTTCACACCCGTTGCGGGAGAGATCGTGGAGGCCAACGAAGCTCTGGCCGACTCTCCAGAGCTCATCAACCGGGACCCGCACGGTGAGGGTTGGCTGGTGAAGGTCCGGTTCAGCGCGCAGAGCGATCTGGATGGCCTGATGGATTCGGCGGCCTACGAGAAGTTCCTGGAAGACGGTGAGTAGAACGGTTTGGAGCTGGCCCTTCTCGGATTCTTTTTTGTTTGCTGGCTGGCCGCACTGGCCTCGTTTGTCGGCTTGCTGCCGATCGCCGGGCTGCTCGACATCGGGCTCTACCAGTACTACGGCCTGGCGTCTTTTCTTGGCTGGCTGACTGGCAATGTCTACCTTCAGCGCGCGCGGCGGGTGCCGAAGCCGCTCGAGCGGCGCCTGATGTTGATCTACTTGCTGGGGACTCCGGGGTTCCTCTACCTGGTCAGGGCTCTGGCACCGCTCACGACCCAGGCCATCGCTCCCTTGGCACCTCTCTACGCGAGCGGCGTCTTCGCTATCTTCTTCCTGGTGCCCGTGACTCTCAAGGGCAGCTTCGGGCCTCCCGGGCGGGGAAACTAGGGGAGCCCGCAGGCTACTCTGGCGGCTCCACAAGCATCGCATCTCCGTAGGAGAAGAACCGGTAGCGATTCTCGATGGCCTCGGCGTAGGCCGCGAGGACTGAATCCCTGCCGGCAAAGGCTGCGACCAGCATCAGGAGAGTGGAGCGCGGCAGGTGGAAATTGGTCAGCAGGAGATCCACTACCTGGAAATGGAAGCCCGGCGTGATAAACAGGTCGGTGCTGCCCTCACTCTCCACAATAGAGCCGTCGAAATCTCGAGCCACCGTCTCGAGAGTGCGAACCGAGGTGGTACCAACCGCGACGATTCGCCCGCCCTGTCGTCTGGCCTCAGTGATGGCTGCCGCAGTCTCACCAGGGACTCGATAGCTCTCGGCTTCCATTCGATGTTCGTGCACGAGATCGGCAGTGACCGGTTTGAAGGTGCCGATCCCGACGTGCAGTGTCAGCTCGGCAATCCCGACACCCGTCTTACGAAGACGAGTCAACAGCTCTTCGCTGAAATGGAGTCCGGCAGTGGGGGCCGCGATGGCACCCAGAAACCTTGCGAAAACGGTCTGGTATCGGGTCCGATCATCGGGCTGGTCGTCACGCTTGATGTAGGGCGGCAACGGGACATGCCCGAGGTTCTCCAGGTGAGGCTCGATCGGCTCCGAGAACTGGACCCGGTAGCGTCCGTCGTCCGACTTCTCCCGAATCTCGACACCCAGGCCGTCTGCGAGCAGCAGGCGGGTGCCGCGCCGGACTCGACGGCCAGGCTTCAGGAGTGCTGTCCAGTGGGTCTCTGACAGCCGTTCCACGAGCAGCAGCTCGACTTGACCGCCAGTGGCCTCTCGCCAGGCATGGAGGCGAGCCGGCATGACCTTGGTGTTGTTGACGACGAGTAGATCACCGGCTGCGAGCAGCTCGGGTAGATCCTTGATCTGGAGGTGTTTGCGCGCTCCGTTGCGCCCGAGGTGCAGGAGACGACTTTCGCCACGAGGAGCGGCCTCCTGGGCGATGAGCTCGGTAGGCAGGTCGTAGTCGAATTCTGAGGTCAGCATGATAACCCCTCGTCGTGGCGGGGATCGAGGCTGTCTCGGAGCCCGTCCCCGAGCAGGTTGAAGGCGACCACC
Source organism: Acidobacteriota bacterium (assembly GCA_030610025.1). Lineage (GTDB taxonomy): Bacteria > Acidobacteriota > Thermoanaerobaculia > Multivoradales > JAHEKO01 > JAUVRX01. The sequence continues at coordinate 3,525 of JAUWSP010000020.1, forward strand.
GCCAAGCAGATGGCGATGCCGGGAAAGGCGGCTACCCACCAGGCTGTGGTCAGGGCCGAGGCCCCGTCGGCCACCATATTGCCCCAACTGGGAATCGGTGGCTGGACTCCGAACCCCAGGAAGGAGAGAGCCGCTTCGATCAGGATCAGGTCGCCAATTCGAAGCGTAGTGTCGATCAGCACCGGTGGCAATGCGTTGGGCAGCAGGTGACGCCAGAAGACACGGAAGGGATGCATTCCGAGCCCTCTGGCTGCGACCACGAAATCGCGTTCGCGGAGACTCAGGATCTCGGCCCGCACGAGTCGACTCGCCGCCATCCAACTGGTGCCGCCGAGCACCAGGATGATCGCCAGCAAGTCGATCTCGAACATCGCCGTGATGGCCAGGACAAGAAAGAGCCGAGGGAACATCAACAGGCCGTCCACCAACCGCATCAGGAGGCCGTCGACCCAGCCACCGGCTAGTGCCGCCATCCCTCCCACCGCTATGCCCAGAGTCAGGGAGAGCCCGGCGGCCAACAGGCCGATGATCAGCGATACCCGCGCTCCGTAGAGGATTCTCGACCAGAGGTCGCGTCCGTACTTGTCTGTGCCCAGGAGAAAGAGTCGGCGACCTGGATCCTGCTCTGCCGATACACCACTGAACCTGTCAAGGGGAAGGTTCTCGGTTCGCCCCAACCGCTGCACCAGGATTCCGTCCCCCGTGACCTCGGCGCTTTCCGCCAGCAGCCACCCGCCTTCGCGGAGGGGAAGGGCTATGCGGGTGGTCAGAGGTGGGAGGAATCTGCCGGCCGCCGGATCGATCTGCTCGTACGGGGCCTGGGGTGCGAGCAGCGGCGCGCCAATGGCGAGAACGCCCAGAACCAGAGCGATCGCCAGGCCCAGTCGGCTCAAGGGCGATCGGAGCAGGCGGCTCGGAAAGTCGCGGTCGAGGCTCATTGCCGAACCCTCGGGTCGGCCACCCCATGAAGAACATCGGCGACCAGATTTCCGACCACGACGAGGGCGCCGGCCAGAGCGGTAGTGGCGAGAACGACTGGATAGTCGCGGCTCAGAATCGAGTCGTAAGTGAGCCGGCCGAGGCCGGGCCAGGAAAAGACCACCTCGACGACCAGGGCGCCGCTCAGGAGCAGCGGCAGAGACAGGCCGAACAGTTGGAGAATTGGAGCCGCGGCGTTTCTCAGAGCGTGGACCCAGACGATCCTGGCCTCACTCAGTCCCTTGGCCCGGGCGGATCGGATGTAGTCCTGGCCGAGCTCCTCGAGCAGGCTGTTGCGGGTGAATCTGGCAGTCCCTCCGGCGGCGGCCAGGCCCAGAACGAGGGCCGGCAGCGTCAGATGGTGCAGGATGTCGAGAGAGCGCCCCAACGGTGACAGCGAGGCAGCGTCGAACGACTGTAGGTGGCCGGGGGGAAAGAGCGACCAGGTGTAGCTGAATAGCAGCAGTGCCATGAGACCGGTCCAGAAGACCGGCAAGGCGTAGAAGACCAGTGAGGTGAGGCGGATGAGGTGATCGTGCAGCGTTCCAGCGCGCCGCGCAGCGGCGACTCCTGCCAGCAATCCGACGCCAAATTGAACCAGGAGACCTGCGGACGTCAGCAGCAGGGTCGGCATCGCATACTCGCCGATGACCTCCGACACCGGTCGAGAGTAAACATAGGAGATGCCCCAGTCACCCTCTAAGACAACCGCCTGGAGCCAGCTCAGGTACTGCGTTGCCATGGGCCGATCGAGACCGTAGGCATTGCGCATCGCCTCGCGCTGCTCGTTGGTGAGACGTGGATCCTGAAGAACGAGGGTGGGATCCCCGGGTGCCAGATGGATGAAGAAGAAGGTGAAGCTCAGAACGATGAAGATCAGCAGTGCGGCCGCGGCAGAGCGGCGAAGCAGGAAGCCCAACATGGAGGAGCTCATGGCTGCACGAATCGAGGTCAGTCCGCTTCGGCAAGCCACCACTCTCTCAAGCGGAAGTAGGGGCTGACCGTGCTCGGTGTGGCGTCTCGTAGACGTTGCGAGGCAGCGGAGAGTCGCTGCGGTTCCCACAGGAAAGTATAGGGCTGTGAACGATGCAGGATCGATTCGATCTCTCGCAACAGCCGCACCCGCTCGGTCGGGTCCGTCTCCAGGGCGGCGGCCTCGATGAGTCGATCCACCTCGGGGTCGGAGTACTGGCCGAAGTTGTAGCCCTCGTCGATCGATCGGCTATGGAAGGCGTAGGTCAGGTCTAGAGAGGTGTCGATATCCCAGCCGCCCAGCAGAGCGTCGAAGTCGTGCTCCAGGGCGCGACTGACGACGGTGTTGAACTCCAGTTGTCGGACGCGCGCCTCGATCCCGGCTCTGCGCAGGTGCTCCTGGACCATGACGGCGGCGTCGATTCTCACCTGGCTGCCGGTATTGGTCATCAATTCGAAGGAGAAGGGTTCGCCCGCCTTGTCCAGCAGTCCGTCTCGGTCCGTGTCGCTCCAACCCCTGGAGCGCAGGATCTGGCGTGACGCTTCGAGATCGAAGGGCAGCGGTTGGAGGTCGGGGTCATGGGCCCAGGTGCTGGTCAGGATTGGCGAGACAGCGATCCTGGCGAAGCCGTACCAGAGCGTGTCGATGATCTCCTGGCGGTCGATCGCCAGGCTCAGGGCGCGGCGTACTTCCGCGTCGGCGAACAGCGGGCGGCTCGTGTTCCAACAGATGTAGTTGAACTGGCGGGCCCAGAAGCGGAGAATCTGGATTCCCCGCTGCTCCAGGCGCGACACCTCGGCGGGCGGAATCTGCTCGACGAAATCGACTTCGCCCGCCAGCAGCTCACCGATCTGATTCTGCTTCTGAGGCACCACCCGAAGGACCACTCGATCGAGTCTGGGCAGGCCGGGCTCGTGATAGGTCGCGTTGCGAAGCAAGACGATCTGCTCCTGCCGGGTCCAGCTCTCCAGGTCGAAGGGGCCGTTGACGACGAGATGATCCACGAACCACGACCCGTTCGATCGCCACTGCGAGAAGGGCAGCTCGCTCCAGGCGTGCTTAGGAAGAATGACTCCCTCGTTGAGCTCCGCCAACTGACTGGGGGACCTTTGGTGGAAGTGGATCTTCAGCCGCAGCCGATCGATCACCTCGATGTCGCGGATGTTCTCCTTCGACTGGGCGTAGCCCCAAGCGAGCTCGGGGTCGGTCTGTGCCTGCCAGGTCCACCGCACATCATCGGCGGTGACCGGCACCCCGTCAGACCACGAGACACCCGAGCGCAGCAGGAGGTCGAGTGTGGTGTGGTCCGGGGACCACTCGAGATTTTCGACGAGCCGCGGCTCGAAGGTCGGTGAATGGTCGGTGTAGTCGGACTGCTCCTCGAAGAGGTGTAGAAACAAGCGATCGAGAACCGCCGTCGTCTGGGTGTCGAGCCCCGAGATCAGTGGATTGATTCCCTGGATGTCGTTGCTGATCGCCACGACGAGGGTGCCGCCCTGTCGGGGAGTGGTGGGCTCGGTCGAGATCTCTGCCGGAGCTTCATGCCGTTGGCATCCCGACACCAGAAGCAAGACAGCGACGACCATCGCCAGCAGGCGGGGTGTGGCACTGCGATCGGGCTCAACGCTCATGAAGTGGATCCGGGAGAATTTCCGGAGTTCGATTCGAGCATGCTAACCAACGGCTCTTTCGGGGGTCAATGAACTCCGTGATAGGAGCGCTCGAGGGCTTGCTATCCTTGGGAGCGATGTCTCCGAAGGCACCCTCCCCATCCTCTCGAAGGCTGTTTGTGGTGGCCCTGCTGTTGGGTCTGTTCATCTTCCTCGATATCGGGCTCTTTGGTTGGCTCCTGTTTCGCTCGCTTTCGAAGCGCGAGATCGAACGCGTGTTGTTGGAGACGCGCGAGGAGGCGGAGGGACTGGCTGAGAGGCTCGCGGGCACGGCCGAGGAGGCGGGTGGAGACCTTTACACGGTGACTGCGATGGAGAGGGAGGTCCAAACGTACATCGACTCCATCCTGAAGCAGCGCAAGTTCGTGCGGACAGTCGAAGTCGTGGATGGCGAAGGTCGCCTGGTCTTCCGTGGAGCCGGAGAGACGACTCTCGAAGTCGAGCCCTCCGCAGGTCTGGTGGTGGAGGAAAGGGAAAGGCCCTCGAGAATCGAGGAGAGGCCCATCGAGAGGCAGGCCACGTTCCCACTCGAGGTTCCCATCGAAGAGCTCTACGACTTGAGCCTGCCGATCGGTGATCTGGGTTTCCTACGGGTCGGAATCAGCCAGGGAGAGCTGCAGCGCAGTATCGAAACCCTGCGTACGGAGCTGGTTCAGAAGACTGCCGTGGTAGCAGGGCTGACCCTTGTCGTCCTGGGCTTGGCCTTCGCTGTCATCTGGCGTTTGTGGAAGCGGGGCCAGGTGCTCCAGGAACAGGCTCTCGAAGCCGAGCGCATGGCATACATCGGTACCCTGGCATCCGGCCTGGCGCATGAGATCCGCAACCCTCTGAACTCCCTGAACCTGAACATGCAGCTCTTGGAGGAGGAGCTCTCAGGTGGCGCCGCCGTTCCACCTCGAGCCCAGGCCAGTGGCAGGCTCATGGCCATCACCCGCGATGAGATCCATCGCCTGGAGCGGCTGGTAACGGATTTTCTTCAGTACGCACGACCGCGTCCGTTGGAGCCGGAGGAGATTCCGGCCGTCGAGCTCATGGAGCGATGCCGAGAGGTGCTGAAAGGCGAGCTCAGGGCAAGAAGCGCTCGCTTGAGGATTGAAGACAGAAGCGGTGGGGCCAAGGTCCGCGTCGATCCTGGGCAAATGAACCAGCTACTGATCAACCTGGTACAGAACGCTCTCGCAGCGAGTGAGGGCGCGGACGGCGTTTCGGAAGTGCGATTGGGCGTGCGCCATGAGAGAGGCCGGGTGGTCTTCGAGGTAGAGGACCGTGGTAGCGGAATGTCTCAAGAAGTCCGATCGCAGATGTTCGATCTTTTCTATTCGACCCGCAAGGGAGGAACCGGCCTGGGATTGCCAGTGGTGAGGAGAATCGCCGAAATTCATCATGCGGACCTGACCGTCGTAAGCCGACCTGGCGAGGGGACGACGATCTGTCTGGCGCTGCCAGAAGCGCAGCCGAGCGGCACACCTGACGTGGGTTAGGCTTCGATCAACGCGTCGAAGTCTTCCTGGGTCAAGAACTGATCGATCTCTTCGCTGGTACAAAGCTCGCAATAGGCTTCGGTGACCTCGTCATCTCTCCACTCGAAGACGTAGCAGGCTGCCTCGCAGTTGAGACAAATGAGGTAGTCGGGTATTGCCACGGCCTTCTCCTTATTGACGAATTGACGAGTGGCAGCATAGCACCGCCCCCCCGGCCTCGCTGTGAGGTTCGAAACGGTGGGCCCCAGACAAGAATCGGCTCGAAATATTGACCCTGTTGGCCCTTCATGCTAGCCTCCGCGGTCTCCGCCCCGAGTGGCGAGACGGGAGGATCATATCCATGTATGCAGTCATCGAAACCGGCGGAAAGCAGTATCGGGTGCAGCCCGGTGATGTCATCGACGTCGAGAAGACGCCGGTCTCCGGGAAGAAGGTCAAGAAAGTGAAGTTCGACCGCATCCTGTTGGTCGGCGATGACAGCGGTACCAAGGTGGGGGCGCCCACTGTCGAGGGCGCCAGTGTGACAGGCACCCTCATGGACGAGGTGCGGGGCCCCAAGATCAAGGTCTTCAAGATGAAGCGCCGAAAGGGCTATCGTCGGCTCACCGGTCATCGGCAAGACCTCTTGCGGGTGCGAATCGACAAGATTGAGGCCTCCCCGGCCAGCAAGGCCAAGGCCGAGCAGAAGGAAGGTTGAACGGTTATGGCACATAAAAAGGGACAGGGCTCCAGCCGAAACGGGCGCGACTCCAATGCGCAGCACCTGGGTGTGAAGCGATTTGGTGGCCAGACGGTGAGCGGCGGGACGATCATCGTTCGCCAGCGCGGTACGAAATTCTTCCCCGGTCTCAATGTCGGTCGAGGCAAAGACGACACCCTGTTCGCCAAGGCCGATGGCGTGGTGCAGTTCCAGAACAAGGGCCGACGAGGCAAGTTCGTCAACGTTCTACCGGCCGAGTAGCTCGATCTCGGCGGTTGAGGCCGACCCGGGTCCCGAGCGGTCGGCTCCCTAGCATTGATCTTCTTAGACGAAGCCGCGATTCATGTCCGCGCCGGACGTGGAGGTAACGGCTGTCTCGCCTTTCGACGGGAGAAGTATGTCCCGAGGGGAGGCCCGTCGGGGGGTGATGGCGGCCATGGTGGCGCTGTCATCCTGGTCGGCGACGAAGGACTGAACACCCTCTACCATCTCCGCTTCCGCTCGATCTATCCCGCCGAGCGGGGACGACATGGCGAGGGCTCCAACAAGACGGGCCGATCCGGCAGCGACCTGGAAGTCAAGGTCCCACCCGGAACCCAGGTCTACGACTCCGAAGACTCGACTCCAGTAGGCGAGATTCTCGCTCACGGCGAGCGTCTGGTCGTGGCCGAGGGCGGTCGAGGCGGGCGTGGTAACGCTCGGTTCGCGACTTCGACCAACAGGGCTCCCGACAGAGCAGACCCTGGAGAAGAAGGTGTCGAGCGTCGTTTACGACTCGAGCTCAAGCTGCTGGCGGATGTGGGAGTCGTAGGGCTGCCCAACGCCGGCAAGTCGACCTTCATCAGTGTCATCTCAGCGGCTCGGCCGCGCATTGCGGACTATCCGTTCACCACACTCGTTCCCCAGTTGGGAGTCGTAGCCGATGGCCCGACCGACGAGCCCTTCGTGGTGGCCGATCTGCCAGGGCTGATCGAAGGGGCTTCGCAGGGAGCCGGCCTGGGGCACCAATTCCTGCGCCATGTGGAACGGTGCCGAGTGCTGCTACACCTGGTGGATCTGGCCGCTGAAGCCGGCAATGCCGAGGACGACCTGGCGACCATCGAGCATGAGATGGAGGCCTTCGATCCCAGGCTCCTCGCCCGACCTCGTTGGATTGTAGGTACCAAGCTGGACGCTGCGAGGCCAGACAGACGGCAGAGCCTGAGAGCGGCGGCCGGTCGACAGGGCCTGAACTACTCGGAGATCAGCTCGGTGACTCAGGCAGGAGTGAGAGAATTGGTCAACGGGTTGAGGCAACTCTTGGCAGAGGTCGAAGAACAATGAAGATTGGTCTTTTCGGCGGCACCTTCGATCCGATCCACTTCGGTCATATTCTGCCGGTCAAGCAGGCTCGGACCCAACTGGGTCTCGACCTCGTCATCTACCTGCCAACCGCGATCCCGCCCCACAAGCCAGGTGGCCAGGTTGCTCTACCTCATGCCCGATGGACGATGGTGGAGCTGGCTCTCTTGTCAGACCCGGGGCTGGTTGCCGATCCGTTCGAGCTGACGCCCGAGAAAGAGGCTTTCACGGTCGATTCGGTGGAGCACTTTCGATCCGCCTTTCCGGCTGACGACCTTTATCTGTTGATCGGCTGTGACAGTTTCGCCGAGCTTCATACCTGGAGGCGATGGGAGGAGCTGGTGGCCATGGTCAGGCTGGCAGTCCTGGTCCGCCCGGATTGGCGACCGGGCGCGTTGGAGGCCCAACTGACCCCCGAGGTAGCTGCGTTGATGGGGACCGACAGGGTCTGTTTCGTCACCAATCGACCCGTAGCGGTCTCAGCCACGGAATTGCGTCGACTTTTGGCTACTGGAGCTCAGCCACCAGAGGGTTGGCTGCCGGATTTGGTGCTACAGTACATCCAGAAGTACAACCTGTATCGATGACCAACCCAACCTCCAGCCCGCCGGATATCGCCGCTCGGTGCCGGGAGGCGGTGGCTGCCGCCGAAGACCTCAAGGCCAACCGCCTCAGGGTCCTGGAGCTCTCCGAGATCAGCTCGCTGACCGACTATTTCCTGGTCTGCAGTGGTGCGAGTGGGCGCCAGGTCCAGGCGATCGCCGATGCGGTGGTCGAGAGACTGCGCAAGGATCGCATCCGACCGCACCATGTCGAGGGCCGTCAGGCCGGCCGCTGGGTTCTACTCGATTACGGTGACTTCGTGGTCCATGTCTTCGACGAGGAGACGCGATCCTTCTACGCCCTCGAGAAGCTCTGGGCCGACGCCCCCGACGTGACCCACGAGTTCGCGCAGTGACCAGCACCTCGCCCGTCTCCGAGCTCTTTGCCCATTCCCCCTCCCTGGAGCAGCAGATCAGGGGTGCCGAGCGGGCGGCGCGAACCGACGTCCCGATACTCGTTCTGGGCGAGCCGGGAACGGGACGATCCGCGGTCGCCAGGGCCGTTCATGCCACCAGCCCGCGCTCCGGCGGTCCCCTGGTCGAGGTGGACATCAGTGCCATTCCCAGCTCCCTCTTCGAGAGCGAGCTCTTCGGATACCGCCCCGGGGCTTTCACCGGTGCCGAGTCGGCCCTTGCCGGCCGAGTTGCAACGGCCCAAGAGGGTACGCTGCTGCTGGATCACGTCGAGGACATCCCTGTCGCGGCCCAGTCCAAGCTGCTACGACTGTTGGCCGAAAGCACCTACGCCCCCCTGGGGGGCACCGAGCGCCACGCCGACGTTCGCTTCCTCGGTATCGGATCCGACGACCTGCCGTCCAGGGTCTCGAGCGGAGCCTTTCGATCCGACCTCTTCTACCGAATGGAGGTCGTCACCCTTCGCCTGCTCCCCCTGAGGGAGCGGCGGGAGGATTTTTCGTCGCTGATGGACCACTTCCTGGTGGACCTTGGAGAGCGTTTCGGTGTCAGCAATCTGGAGCTCGCGTCGAGTGCTCGCGGATGGATGGAGGAGTATCCCTGGCCGGGCAACCTGCGAGAGTTACGCAACGTCCTCGAGCGAGCGCTGATCATCCAGGGCGGTGGTCCGCTGGATCCACCCTGCCCGGATCGGCGCAGTGGGCCGCCGGAGTCCCTTCAGACCCTCGAGCGCCGCCAGATTTTGCGGGCGCTGGCCTACACCCGTGGACACCAGGGCCGAGCCGCCGAGCTGCTCGGAATCAGTCGCAAGACCCTGTGGGAAAAGCGCCGCCGCTACGGAATTCCGTGAGGGCTTGGGGCGGCGACTCCCTGGCAGAGGTCTTGAAGCGGCCGGACCTGTGCCGGCCGGGGAGGGTGGGGGCGTTTGTCATTTTGGCCGCTGAGCTGTCCATTTGGGGTGCTAAGTGGTGCTTTTGGGAGGGTGGGCTGGCACTGCTGGCCGGGACTGCCCAACGCCGGGTGGGAGGTTTTGAAGCGGCCGTCGCCTCTGGCGGCCGTTGGTTCATCCCTGCACTACGTTTGTGATCTGGAGGCTCGTCCGGGTGGTCCGCAGGGGGCTATTCTCCCATCCGCTGCAAGAACCCCCTGAGGTCCCCACGCCGAACCCTG
>JAUWSP010000144.1 GCA_030610025.1 Acidobacteriota bacterium
ACGTTTCAATGAAACGTTTCATACGCAACGTTGCGTCGCAACGTGACGTTCCTTCACCCTGACGTACGAGACAAAAAGAGGGTGGCACCTTTGGAGGCAGTGGGGCCGTGAGGCAGTGGGCAGTGAGGCAGTGAAAAACGGCTGGCACCTGTTACTTCAGGAGCCCGTGTTCGCGCATCTTGCGCCAGAGGGTTGTGCGGCTCATGCCCAGAGCCGCCGCTGCTTCGGTGCGACGCCACTGGTTTGCCTCGAGGGCAGAGCGAATGCGCTCGTACTCTGGGTCGGTCTCGGTGGAGGCTGTGGGACTGGGAGCAGGAGATGGCTCCGGCTCCTGAGCCGGGCGTGGGGCCAGCGGACGGGTGATGGTCACCGGCAGGGGCTCGGCACCCGAGACCTCCAGGGGAAGGTCCTGTGGATGCAGGGTCTGACTCCTGCTGACCGCTACCGCATACTCGAGGGCATTCTCCAATTCGCGCACGTTTCCGGGCCAGGAGTAGCGCAGGAGTGCACGCATCGCGTCGGGGGAGAGCCTGACCGAGCGATCGTGTCGAGCTCCCACGCGGGCCAGAAGATGGCGCGCCAGAGGCTCGATGTCTTCACGCCTCTTGCGCAAAGGCGGTACTTCGATGGGTACGACCCGCAGCCGATAGTAGAGATCCTCGCGAAAGGAGTCATCGAGAATGGCTTGTCGAAGCTCCTTGTTGGTGGCCGCGATGACCCTGGCGCCGGAGGTTCGACTCTCGCTCTCGCCGACCCGCTCGAATGTCCTCTCCTGAAGGACTCGTAGGAGCTTGACCTGCAGGTGAACGGGAATGTCGCCCACTTCGTCGAGGAATATCGTGCCGTCCGAGGCGAGCTCGAAACGACCTACCCGGTCCCGGACGGCTCCTGTGAAGGCGCCCCGAACATGGCCGAAGAGCTCGCTCTCCAGAAGGTCCTGCGGAATGGCACCGGAATTGACCGCCACGAAAGGGCTCTTGCTACGGGGTGAGTGCACATGGATGGCCCGTGCAACGAGCTCCTTGCCGGTGCCGCTCTCGCCGGTGATGAGAACCGTGGCATCGCTCTCGGCCAGGTGTTCGATCAACCCGAAGATTCGCAGCATCGAGGCGGACCTTGCCACCAGGCCTGAAAAGACCGTCGGAGCGGCCGAGCCCGCCCGGTGATCCTCCTGGCTCGGCCGGGCGACGATGATGTAGGCCACTCTGGGGTCGCAGACCTCGGAGTCGCTATGGAGCACAGGAGCTGTGCTGATGGAGACGAGGTGTGGCTGAAAGCCTTCGATCTGCAGGGTGGCACCCCAGCCTTCGCGGCGATCTCCCGCCGACAGGGCCCGACGGAGGGAGCCTTCGCCGCCGAAGAGCTCGGTCCCCAGGACGGACTCGATTGGGAGATCGATGATCGCCTCCGCCGCTCCCGGACCCATGATCCGATCCAGGCCCTTGGAGGCGTGGACGATCTGGAAATTGCGGTTGACGCAGACGAGGGCTCGACCCAGCGACTCGAAGAGAGTGCTAACGCCGTCGAGGATGTCGTCGGCGCCGAGCCCTGAAGGCGGCCACTCCTCTAGCGGAGGCATGGGGCGATCCTTGAAGCGGGCACTGCGATCACGCCCACCAGATGTCCGGCTCCCCGGGTTGGCTGAGCTTTTCGGGCTCGAAGCCCAGGCGACGCAGCTCAGAGATGACGGCTTCTTCAACCTCGGGTATGGCGCCCATTACCGGCTCGCTGAGCGTGGTCTGGAGCTCCACCTCGGAGGGTATGACACCGATCAACAGGACCTCGTCCGGCGCCTCACCGATGAAATCAGTCGCCAGCAGTGCGTCTCGCAGGCTGGGGTCGTGGGGTGAGAGTCGTAGGGTGGGAAGGGCCTTGGCAATATCCTGGTGGCGGTAGAGACGCACCTCTCCCGGCTCTCCTTTCGCCTTCACGGAATCCAGCACGATGACGGCGTCGAAGCGAGCCATGTAGTTGACGAACTCCGGCCCGGGGGTCCCCAGATCGAGGAGCTCGATCTCCGGGGGAAAGTCGTAGTTGGCTTTCAGGTACTGGATGACGTAGGCCCCGAGGGCGTCGTCACCCATGATGATGCTGCCCAATGCGATGATTCCGACTTGCATGGGCTACAAGTATATGCGCCTTGCCGCTAATCCTTACCTCCAGGTTCTCGGAGATACCGCACGAAAAGAACCAGCAGAACCAGGAAGCTCATCAGGAGCAGGTACTCGAGTCCCTTGGTCTCGAAGATGTTGACGTAGGTGTAGGTCTCCATGGTCCGTTCTCCTTCTACAGGCTGGCCGCAGCGGCTGCCCGCTCCGGCTTCTCCTGTGTGTCCGAGGGCAACTCATGCGCCTCGCGCAGCACCGGCATCCGTAGGACGATCCAGCGGAAAACCCAGATCTCTGCCGAGACCACCATCATGGTCACCACGATCTCCTGCCAGCTGGGGTAGTACCTGACGGGCAAATACCAGTTGTAGGCGATGATCGAGATGTTGAGGCGATTGAGGACGATCCCCACCAGGGTGAGCACCGCGGCGGTCTTGATGATACCGAGGCTACGGTGACGCACTCCGTAGGCGAACATGAAACAGGGAATCAGCACCAGTCCGATGATCTCCAGAAGGTACCAGGCTCCCCAGCCGCTGCGGAGCAACGTCCACTGCTTGTCGTGGAGAAAGATCAGCGCCCTGAAGAAGTAGTACACGAACATGGCTATGGCAGCACCCTTTGCGAGACCGATCACGAGGTCCTCGAAAGAGTGGTGCTTCTTGGGGTCGATCTGGTCTTTGAAGACCCTGTGGCTGAGGGTGCCCTCCAGGATGACCATGGAGAGGCCGGCGAAGATGCTGGAGACGAGAAAGAAGATGGGGATGAACTCGGAGTACCAGAGCGGGTGGATCTTGGGCTTGGCCATCAGATAGAGCGCGCCGAGACCAGACTGGTGGAGACAGGAGAGGGTCACACCGAAAATCACAGTGGCAAGCGTCATGGCGGAGAGGATTCTCCGGGCTCGCCGGGCTCCCAGCCACTCGGCCACCACCGGGGAGAACTCCAGAAGCTCCGCCAGCATGTAGAGCAGGAAATGCCAGGAAACCAGGAAAAGGACGGAGTTGAAGCCGAAGGAGTTACCGATGATCGGGTTGATGATGTTCCAGGGCCGGCCGAGATCGAGGGCCAGGGCCCCGGCGTAGAAAATGTATGCCAGAAGGCCGTTCAGCACCGTAGCGCGTACGATGGGGTGGTACTTCTCCATGCGCATGATGTAGACCGCGAAGGTGATGGTGTAGGCGCCTCCGGCGAAGGCCACCCCGGTGATGACGTCGAATCCGATCCAGAATCCCCAGGGGTACTCCTGCGAGAGGTTGGTGACCGAACCCAGGCCTTGCGTGAAACGCACGACCAGGATGCCCAGGCCCAGCAGAATGATGGGCACGGAGATCACATTGAAAGGGGTCAGAATCTTGCCCCGCGGACGCAACTGCGAGCGAAGGAAGCTCCAGAATCCCCCTTGCTCACTGATGGTTGTCACTCGACTCATGGTTTCCCTCCACAATTATCGACAGACATGACCGTTAGTCTTCATTGTCCGATCCGGTCATCTGATTCATTCCATAGAGCAGGGCAGGCAGGCCGAAGAGCACCAACGGGACACCATAGAGGAAATCCCGGGTGTACTCGGGGTAGGGTGTCGTGCCCAGGTCGGTGCGAAAGCCCACCTCCTCGAAAGGCACCGCCGACAGATACAGCCAACCGGTGCCACCCACTTCGTGCTCCCCGTAGATCTTGTGGACGTAGCGCTCGGGATGGTTGTAGATCCTCACCCGGGCTATCTCCATGAGATCGCGCTTCATCCCGAACATGAGGGCATCGGTGGGGCAGGCCTCGACGCAGGCCGGCTTCTTGCCTTCCTGGAGACGATCGAAGCAGAAGTTGCATTTCTGGATCTTCGGGTTCCACTCGTGATACTCGAACTTCGGGATGTCGAAGGGGCAGGAGACCATGCAGAAGCGGCAGCCCATGCATTTTCTCGAGCGCCAGATCACAGGGCCCTCCTGGGTCTTGTACATGGCATTGGTCAGGCAGGCGGCGGTGCAGGCGGGCTGCCAGCAGTGCATGCACTGTTTCTTGACGAAAACCTCACCTTCCGAAGTGTCGAAGCGGTTGACGACGGTCCAGGCGGTCTCGCTGGTATCGCGTTGCGTCTCGAGAGCCCCGTCGTTGGCTATGTCGGGCACAGGGAAGTCGTGCTCGGTGGCGCAGGCTTTCTCACAGGCCCTGCAACCGATGCAACGGGTGGTGTCGACCAGCACGCCGTAGAACTCCGGCGAAGGCGACGAGCTCTCGGACCCCTTCGCGTCGGTGCCGGTCAAGGCCATTCCCGCTACTCCCGTGACTTTCAGGAAATCCCTCCGATTCATCCTTCGACCTCCTTCTTGGGCGACAGCTGGTCATGCCCGGCACTGTCTTGCGAAGCTGGGCTTACGGCCCCCTGATGGCAGGCATCGCAATTTCGACTCGCCTCAGGCCCTGTGGCGACCTCATGGCACTTCCAGCAACTTTGCTGAATGACGACCTTGGCGCTCATGGTCTCGTCGGCGACGGCGTGGGGCGAACTGTGATGGCAGGTGGAGCAGGCCTGCGGACAGGCCGGGCTCTCACTCTCGTGATGACAGGTCGTGCAATCGATCCAAAAATCCTGCAGGTAGTCCTCGTGAGGCATCTGCAGCTTGACGGCGTGGGTCTCGTGATGACAGTCCGCACACGGAATCTCGAAGTCCTCACTGTGCATCTGGTGGGCGAACGTGACTTCGCCGACCGAAGATGGCGAAACGATGACGTCCGGTGGCGCGGGTGAGAGGCATCGATCCTCGACTGTTTGACCCGTTGCGGCGACCGCAATCAGGCCGCCGATCAAAACACACAAAAAACGGGTGGCACCTTTCGCAACTCCGGGCGCCCACGAAGAAAAACGGGTGGCACCTTTCATTCTTCGATCCTCCAGGGATCAGACTCGCTCGAGTCAGGGTAGAACCTTGAGTGCCTACGGCTCATGAGACCGGCGTCCCGGCGTTGCTGGTGCCTACGAACGTGTCGCCGAAGACGGACCAGGCGAGCTCGACACCTTTCTGCTGGGCCTCCTCGGGAGTCGTATCCGTTGCCCGCTCTCCTTCATCCTCTGCGTTGCGCAGAGTCGTCAACCGGCTCCAGAAATCACGGATCTCGCTCTCGTACCAAGACAGAGCGTCGGCGCCGATCTTGAGGTCGGCGAGCTCCTGGCTGAGCCTCGTGGGCTCCAGGCAGCAGATCCACCCCAGGGCGAAGGGTCGCCTCGTTACGAGCTCCAGGTAATAGGTGAGATCGTGATTGACGCCGGTGACCTTGCCGGTCAACGGCGAGGGGAAGGTCAGGGTTCGCTCACCTCGGCGCAGGGTGAAGAGCGGTTCTCCCTTGCGAATATGGCTGCCCTGGGTCGGAAAATCGACGTCCTTGATGTCCTCGAGCGATTTCAGGGCGAAGTCGTCGAGGCCGATCCTCGCCTCTCCGGTGATGTCGATGCCGACCCAGGTGTGCTCCGGTGCAACGTAGATCCCACCTGGAACGTTGATGACGTTGGGCGCATGAGACTCTTCGACCGCGGCGGTGACCAGTTGCACCCGGGGCGCCGTCTCCTTCTCGATGCGATCTTGGCGTCGGATCAGGCATTTGCTGGTGAAGGCGGCGAGCTCGTCCGGCGTGAAGGGCTTTTCCACATAGTCCATGGCCCCGAATCGCATGGTGTCCACTGCCGACTCGATGGTTCCATAGCCGGTAATCATCACCACGTCGATGTCCGGCCTGACATGCCGGACCGCCTTGGTCAAGTCGAGGCCATCCATGCCGGGCATCTTCAGATCGGTGAAGACGAAGTCGTAATCGTGTTTGCGAACCAGCCCCAGAGCCTCCTGGGCGGTCTCCACGGTGTCGATCGAGTAGCCTTCGAGAGTGAGGATCTTTCGGAAGCTCTCGAGCACCACCGGCTCGTCGTCAACGGCGAGGATGTGGGCTTTCGGAGACTCTACTTCGACTCGCTTGAGGCTTGCGGCTTCCTCGGTGTAATCGAGCTTGAGGCCCGTATCGAGGGCTTCGGCTCTTTCCTTTTTCAGTCGGCTCTCCTCCCGGTTCTTCAGAGCCAGGCGGAGCAGTAGATCGACGACAAAGAAGACGACTACGGTCAACAGGACGATGACGATTACCATGGCTTTTCCTCCCGGTCGAGTCGGTGGTTCATGAGATGGCGTTGCTTTCATCATCCGGGGCCGAGCGGCGTGCGATCAGGGGCAGCTCCCGCTCGAGGTCCGAAGGGATGATCTGTACGAGCCAGCCGGCGCCAAACGGATCCTGATCGAGGATCTGGGGCTGGGCTGCGATCCGGTCATTGAGAGTGATGATCTGGCCGCTCAGCGGTGCCAGTACTCGGTGCAGCAGGCCTCCATCGCAGAGAACCCGAGCCAGCATGTCGCCTTGAACCGCATGCTCGGAATCCTCGGGAAACTCGATGGATTCGATCTCACCCAGGAGTCCGGCGAAGGTCTCGGCAGCGCCGAGAGTCGCCATTCCGTCCTCGTCGAGTCGAGCCCAACTGTGTCGGCCCAGCAGGTAGCGCTCGGCTCCGGCGGCGGCGTCCTTTCGTGCTACCTCCTCGGCCCGGGAGTCGGGTGACAGGGCGCCTGGACCAGAGTTCGCATCGTGGAACCGCAGCGCACGTCGAACCACTCCCGTCAGTTCTCG
>JAUWSP010000187.1 GCA_030610025.1 Acidobacteriota bacterium
AGTCGCCGATTGGCGAACACGACGAACGTCGGTGGCGTGGAGGAAACCTGGGTGGCGTAGCGCAGCTTCCAGGGTTTTCCAGCCAGGTGTGGCGCTCGATGCCTGGTCACGGCATTGGCCAGGATGCGATTCAGCTCCGAAGTGCTCGGGTGTGTCGCCAGCAGCTCGAGGACATCTGTCGCCGCCGGCAGCACCTTCTCGACTCCCCGGCCGGTGAGCGCAGAGATGTTCACTCTCGAAGGGCTGGCAAGCAACTCATCGAGGCGCTCCCAGGATTCATCGAGCTCCTCGCGGCTCTTCTCGTCCAGCAGATCCCACTTGTTGACCACTACGACACTCGGCCGGCCCAGATCCCAGGCCGTACCTGCAATGGCCAGGTCCCCACTGGTCACCCCCTGGGAGGCATCGATGACGAGAAGGGCTGCATCTGCCCGATCGAGTTGCCGGCGGGCCATCATGACGGCCAACTCCTCCGGCGCTCCGGACACCTGACTGCGTCTACGAATTCCGGCGGTATCTACGAGGAGATATTCTTCATCCCCACTGCTTACCAGGGTGTCGACGGGATCCCGCGTCGTACCGGGCTCCGGCGATACCAGAGCACGGTACTTGCCCACGATCCGATTGAGCAGTGACGATTTACCGACATTGGGGCGTCCGACAATCGCCAGATGGGGGGCGTTGACCTCCTCCGCCTCGACAGAGGGCGGCAGCATCTCGGCAATCGCCTCATGGAGCTCACCGATCCCCAGGGCGTGCTCGGCCGAAACCAGGATCTGCTTTTCGAATCCGAGCCGGTAGAACTCGTAGTGGCCTTCCTGCGCGGCCCGCGTATCGGCCTTGTTCACCACCAGGATGGAAGGCTTCGAGTATTGACGCAGCTCTTGCCAGACGGTCTCGTCCGCACCCATGAGCCCCTCCTTGCCGTCCACTACGAAAATCAGCAGGTCACTCTCCTCCACTGCCAGGAGAACTTGTCGATTCAAGCCCAGGAGATCGTCACCCAGCAACAGACCGCCGGTATCGACCAGCAGAATCGAACGCTCCTCGTCGAACTCCATCAGACCGGTGATCCGATCGCGAGTCACTCCGGGCTGATCGTGGACGATGGCCTTGCGCTGGCGCAGCAAGCGATTGAAGAGCGTCGACTTCCCGACGTTGGGTCGGCCTACGATGGCCACCGAAGGCGTGACGCCCATACCGCTCACTATTGGATGGTTCGGAAGAGGACCCGCCAGCGACCCTCTTCACGTTTCAACTGGTACTTGACGCGATTCGCTTGTTCGAGCTGAGTCGAGAGAACCTGTTCGCCACCCATGGCACGCACCTCGAGGTCCCAGACCTCGAGTGTCGTGACGTAACAGTTCGAGTAATTCCAGACGTTGGCATCCTCGACGGTGAGACTGCGGAAAGTCGGTACCAGCCTGCGCCCCTGGAAGGTCAGGTCCTCGATTCGCTTGTGAATTCTGGAGATCTCCTTTTCGGCGGCCCGGCCCTCGAGCAAACTCAGATCACCCGTCTCATAGACCTGCCCCAGGATCGGCAGATAGGCCTCGAGCGCGGCCTGAATCTCTTCGCGGTCCACCTTCTCCTGCTCTTCGGAGGGGCTACAAGCGAGCACAGCAGTCGCGATCAACAGCACGCCCACGAATCGAGGATCGAGTCTCATGTTTCTAGTGTAGCAACCTGCAGGGGACGAGACCCTATCTGGGTGAGCGCCGCCGCTGTCGCCTCGGGCGCGACCGACGAGGCTCCGGCATGCCCACGATCGCCAGGCTCAGACCGCGCTGCCGAGGATCGACCGCGGCGAGAACCACCTCCACCTGATCGGCGAGTCGGTAGATCTGCCCTTTCTCCTGCCCGATGAGCCGGTGGCTATCCGCCTCATAGACGTAGAAGTCATCGGCCATGGACCGTATGGGAACCAGGCCATCGACGAAATAGTCACTCAACTGCACGAAGAGACCAAAAGGCTGTACCCCGGTGACCCGACCGGAGAACTTCTCCCCGATCCTCCCAGCCAGGAGCCTGACGAGCTTCCACTGCAGCAACTGGCGCTCGGCCCGCTCTGCGCGCCTCTCCGTGAAACTGCAATGCTCGGCGATCGAAGGCAGGCGCGGCTCGAGAAGTGAGTCCCCGTCCTCGGACGGATCGGAGGCGCGTAGGAGCTTCTTGAGCTGGCGATGCACCAGGAGATCAGGGTACCGGCGAATCGGCGAAGTGAAGTGCGTGTAGTGGTTGGACCCCAGGGCGTAATGTCCCCGGCACTCCGGATCGTAGGCAGCTTGCTGCATGGCTCGCAAAACGAGCGACGAGACGAACGGCTCCTCCGGCTTGCCCTCGGCCTGGGTCAGCAAGGCCTGCAGCGCTCGAGGGTTCAAGAGCTCGAGGTCTCCCTCCAATTTCAAGCCCAGGGGCTTGACCACACTCCGCAACTCTTCCAGCGAAGTTGGCTGCGGGGGATCGTGCACTCGGAAGAGTGCCGGGCTCCCATGCCCATCGAGATGAAATGCCACGGCCTCGTTGGCCGCGATCATCAACTCCTCGATGATTCGATGGGCGATGTTTCGCTCTCCAGGCCGGACACCGACGGTAAAGCCCTCTTCATCGAGAATCACATTACCTTCGGGTAGATCGAAGTCGATCGAGCCTCGGGCCATTCTTCGACGGTTCAGCACCCGAGCGAGGGCTTCGGAGGCCTGTAGAGTCTGAAGCACCGCGCCATACTCCTTTTCGTCTCCGGCTCCTGGCGCCTCCAGTACACGTCGGACTTCGCCATACGTCAGCCTTCGCTGGCTCCGAATCACTGTCGTGTCGAAGCTCCGCGACTCGACCTCGCCATCCGGGGAAAACTCCAGGAAGGCCGACAGAGTCAGTCGCAGGACATCCGGCCGCAGCGAACAAAGCCCGTTCGAGAGACTCTCGGGCAACATCGGGATCGCCCTATCTGGGAAGTAGACACTGGTGCCCCGTCGGAAGGCCTCGAGGTCGAGGGGCTCGCCCTCGGACACGTAGTGCGACACATCAGCGATGTGAACCCCGGCCCTGAAGCCGCCATCCGGGCGCTGCTCGACCGAGATGGCGTCGTCGAAATCCCTCGCGGTCTCTCCGTCGTTCGTGACCGTGATCTCGGCAGTGAGATCTCGTCGGCCCAGGAGGTCGCTCTCAATCGGATCTTCTGAGAATCTACTGGATTCCTCCAACACGGCCTCGGGAAAGCTGTCTGGAATCCGAAAGTGACGCAGCATGACAAGCACATCCACCCCTGGAGAGTCAGCGCTTCCCAGGACCTCGATAACGCGACCCTTCACAGGTCCTTGAACCCCTCTGGCAAGGTCCAGAACTTCGACAACGACATACTGATCCTCGAGGAACTTGTCTCCATCGACGACTTCCAGCTCGAGACTCACCTTCGGATCGAAGGGCACCAACCATCTCCGATCGCCCTCCCAATCCAGCGTCCCAACGAGTGTTCGGAGTGGCCGGTCCAACACTCTTACCACCGTGGCTTCGGGCAGCCGGTCGTCACCCCTCTTCCGAGGCTTCTTGACTCGTCGGATGAGGACACGGTCTTTGTCGATGGCGCCCTTCAGATTGCGCCGTGAAACGAAGTAGCCGGCCTCTCGCCGAGCACCCGTTCGAATGAGTGCATCGCCCTTTTCGAATTGATCGACCTGACCAACGCTCCACTCAGTGTGGCGCACGGCGATCCAGCGCCCCTTCCATTCAACCGCCTCGCCTTCTCGCTGAAGATCAGCGAGAGCCCGATCGACCGCCGCAGAGTCCCACTTCCGAGATATCGTCTTCCGAAGCTCAGTCGACTCCATCCCTCTCGGGCCCGCCTCTGCCAAGCCTTCCATCGCATCCTGGCGGGTGAGGCCCTCCAGCCCGCTCAATTCGGTTGACACCTTCGATTACCCTCCCTAGAATCCCCTTTGGCCGCGAAAGTGGCGGAATTGGTAGACGCGCAAGGTTCAGGACCTTGTGCCCGCAAGGGCGTGGGGGTTCGAGTCCCCCCTTTCGCACCACATCACCTCTACGGCCCAGCAGCAACTGACATCGTATCCGATCGCCCGGTGGCGGTGACGGCTCATCGTCTCCAGGAGCGATCCGGTCACCCGCTTGTCTCCCTGCTGCGCTTGTGACATCGTGCACAAGTCGGTGGCGGCAATCATTCGCCAGTCTGCCGGCCAGAGCTTCCTGGCAATCCGCGCCAACAGGTTTTGCAATGACCGAACCAGCGGAGATCTCCTCCCTCACCCTGAATCGCTTGTCGCTGTATCTGCGCTGTCTGCGACAGCTTCAGGATGCGGGTACGACTCATGTTTCCTCGGGCCAGTTCGCCCAGCACTTCGAGCTTTCGGCTTCGTTGATGCGCAAGGATCTCGCACATTTCGGTGAATTCGGGATCCGCGGAACAGGCTATCGGGTCGACGATCTCGCCGCCAGGCTCACGACCCTTCTCGGTCTCGATCGGATCCACAATCTAGCGGTCGTCGGCATGGGGAGCCTCGGAAGCGCTCTGGCTCGCTACCTCAGTTTCAACGACAAGCCCTTCAGAATCGTCGCCGCTTTCGATGTGGACGGTCGGAAGGTAGGCCACAAGATCGGCCACCTCGTGATTCACCACAGCCGCGACATCCCAGAAGTCATTCCGCAGACGGAGGCGCAGATTGCAGTTCTCTCGGTTCCGGCCTCGGCCGCCCAGCAGTGCTACGAGGATCTGACGGTCAGCGGCATCGAGGCGGTGCTCAACTTCGCGCCCACCCAGCTGAAGCAGCATCCTGCTGTGCGCACGAAAAGCGTCGACTTTCAGATCAATCTCGAGGAGCTCGCCTACTTTCTAAGCTCCTGACTGCCTTCTCGGTATCTTCCGACAGATTACTTCCTGGTAGAGAAGAAGGTCATCCGGTTCTCCCCATAGTCGCGGGTCGCCTGACGCACCAGACCTTCGGCGGCCTCCGGCAGCTCTGTCCGGATCGAGTGCTCGATCGCCACTTCGCCACCGCCTGCCAGCAGCGTATCCAGCGAAGCCAAGAGGGCCTCGTACTCGGCGTAGACGTAAGGAGGATCCGCGAAAATCAGGTCGAAAGGTGTTTCCATGAGTCTGCGGACGCGGCCGATCTGCGCCGGTAAATCGGCCTGACACACCGATGTGGAATCGGGTGACAGCTCCTTGCAAGCTCTTTGAAGCCGCCGGACAGCTTCTCGGTCGCTTTCCACGAAGACGACGAGATCCGCCCCCCGGCTGAGAGCTTCCAATCCCACTGCGCCGGTGCCGGCGAACAAGTCCAGCAGCCGCGACCCCGCGACTCGGCCCTGCCAGATGTCGAAAAGTGCCTCTCGAAGGCGGCCTGACGTGGGCCTGGCACTCGTTGGAACCGGCAGGCTCCGACCTCGGAACCGACCACCGGAGATCCGTACACCCCTTCTGGTCATGGGAACTTTCGTCGTTTCACCAGTGCTTTGAAATGTTGGCCGACCGCCTCGTTGAGGATATAGATGGTCAGCGGTTGCTCCACGCCGATCAGCTCGACACCCTTCTTGTCACCGGTCAAACCAATCACCTGGAACAGGACTCCATCGACCCTCTCCAGAATGTCACCTGGCTCTGGAACATACCCGTAGGGCAACCCGACGGTGGGAGCCCGATCCTTGACGACTTCGAGGAGGTCGTCCGCCACTCGATTGACCCGGGAGAGTGCCAGTGAAAGGCTGTCATATCTGCCGAAGCGGTACCTGGTGGGCTCCTCTTCCCCGACCTCCAGGTAGAGCTCGCAGCTCTCGACCCAGTCTCCCTGCAAGCCCACGCCAACGGGAACCTCTTCGGAGAGATCCACCTCCCTCACCCTACGCAGGAAGGCCTGCACCTCGTCTGGGTTGAGCTCTGCCAGCTGGACTGACTTCTCTTCATCGTGCCTCGAGATCAAGCGCACAGTGCCGTTGGCGAACAGGGTCACGTCTTCGGAATCGATGACAGCCCGGCACTCCCGACGCACCAACTCGTGGCTGCGCCGATCGACTTCCGCCTCGACCGCGGTCCCAGCAATCGTCAGCAAGAGCCCCG
>JAUWSP010000433.1 GCA_030610025.1 Acidobacteriota bacterium
AAAGTTCTCGATCAGAACTGCATCCCTGGTGAGGTTTCCGCGACTGACCACCAAGGTTTCTCCATCGGGAGCCTTCTCGAACCAGTGGAGTCGGTCATCATCGAAACTGGTCAGCGGCTCGGGCTCGCCGCCGTCCAACGGCTGGTGCCAGAGATTCGCCCGATCGCTTCGCACCGTGTTGATCAACAGTGCCTGCCCGTCTTCTGTCCACTCGATTCTCGATCCGACGTAGGGTGGCTCTGCATCGAGCAGGATCTCCGGCTTGCCACCCTCGATCGGTGCAATCCCGATCTTGTACAGCCCCGACTCTTCATCCCTCGTGTAGAACGCAAGCCTGGAACCGCCGGGAGAGACCGCAGGCTTGAAGGACTCATAGTCGGTCAACTGGGTGGCTGTGCCACCCTCGATAGGGCTTCTCCAGAGTGTGAAGATCCCGTTCCGCACATTCTCATAGACCACCCAATCCCCGTCGGGTGAGAGCGACAGATTGCTTCGCCGTGCGGACGTGGCAATCACCTGCATGTCACTGCCGTCCAATCTCATTCGGCGGATCTGGCCACCAGAAGAAGTGCCATGCGAGTAGACCAACCAACCATTCCGAGTCACTCGAGGGTAGTAGTCCGCCTCCGGGTCGTTGGTGAGCGGTTGTCGTCCAGAGCCGTCGAGATTCATGATCGCCAGGTCGAGCTGCCCCGTTTCGAGCGTCTGATACACGATCCTGCCGTCGGGTGTGAAGTCGAACCCGTAGAGACCGTCGATCCTCGATTGGGAGATCTTCCGCGGTCGCTCGGCTTCGCTGGTCGGTAGCACCCAGATGCCGGACTTTCCGTCGGCGGGAATCGTCAACAATGAGCTGCCGTCTGCTGTCACGCTGGCAATCCGGTACTCGAACAGATCACGCGTGATTTGGCCTGCATCCCCTGCAGGATAGGGACCGAGCCAGACCTGGGCTTCCGAGCTACCCTGTCGTTCTGCGATCGCCATCAGGCCGTCCCCTTCGGGAAGCCAGGCAATTGCTGCGACCCAGCTCCAATCCTGATCGGCCTCCCACTCGACCTTTCCTGAATCCGCATTGAACGCCACGATCTTGCCTTGCCTCTCGGGAAGGTGCTTCTGGACCGCCGTGGCGATCAACCGACCGTCGGGGGACCAGGAAGGCATCACAAAGAAGATCGGTGCAAAAAGCTCGGGTCCCTGGCGGATCGCCAGCGCCCGGGAATTGCTGCCGTCCGCCGCGGCGACCATGAGAGCGCTTTCATCCTGCGTTGGGAAGCGAGCCCGAACCCAGGCCATCTGCCGGCCATCGGGTGAAAAGGTGGGAGCGCTATCGATGCCTCGCACGAGCCTCTTCGGAGCGCCGCCCAGAGTCGAGATCTCGAACAAGGCACCCTCGAGATCCTCGGCCGTCTTCTCTCCATAGACAACGGCGGTTGCGTCGTTGGTGAAGGTAACACCCCAGTAAGCAGCTACACGAGCGGGAATGAGCTCCAGGCTCTGCGCACTGCCGATCTGCCGCAGGTTTAGGCTCTGTTCGCCTTGGCTGGATCGCACGTAGGCAACGAGCCTGCCGTCCGGCGAGATCGCCGCCGCAGTGACATCGCCGCTCGAGGTGATGGGCTGTACCGAGATCGCTGATGAGGTTACCGGCAACTCGACAGCCGGAGTCGCCGAGCTGCGCCCCAAGAACCAGGACACAGCCCCAACGGCGATCATTGCCACAACGGCGAGCGCTCCAACCATCGACTTCGATCGCCATTTCGAGTCTGGCTGCGGCGGGCGAATCGCGCCGCTACTCAGCGTCACCAACTGAGGGTCCGATTCGAGATCCCGCTTCAGGATCTTGAGATCGACCGTCAGATCCCGAGTCGACTGATAGCGATCCTCGGGCGCCTTGGCAAGAGCTTTCCGCAGTATCCATTGCAGCTGCAAGGGTGCGTCGGGAACCCGTTCCGCCAGGGGCTCGGGCTCCGAGTACATGACCTGGTGAAGGGTGTCGATAGCCGATTCGCCGTGAAACGGCCGGACTCCCGTGGCTGCCTCGTAGAGCATGCAGCCCAACGAGAAGATGTCGGAGCGCGAATCCACCGCCTGTCCCCTCGCCTGTTCTGGAGACATGTAGGGCGCCGTGCCCATCACCAGCCCCTCTTCGGTGAGAGTCGCGAGGTGGGTAGCCATCTCTTTGGCAGGTGTGTCTTTCGACTCCGCCGGTCCTTCCGATGCCAGCTTCGCCAAACCGAAATCCAGCACCTTGACACGGTTCTCCGGCGTCAACATGACGTTGGTCGGCTTCAGGTCGCGATGGACGATTCCCTTTTCATGCGCCGAGCCCAGGGCGTCGGCCAACGGGATGGCTATTTCCAAAACCTTGGGCATGGTCCAACCACCCCGTGGGAGGACCTTGTCGAGGCTCTCGCCCTCCACCAGCTCCATGGTGAGGAAGTGGATTCGAGAGCTTGGGGGCTTGGGGATTTGGGGGCTCGAGGGCTCCCCCTCCCCGTCCAGCACGGGCTCCGGCCGTTTCAGCCCATCGGTAGGGATTTCGGCGGTCTCGACGGAGTAGATGGTGACGATGTTGGGGTGATTCAGGGCAGCGATGGCTTCGGCCTCGCGTTGAAACCGCTGGAGGCGCTCCGGATCGGCCGCCATTGACTGGGGCACCACCTTGAGAGCCACTCGACGCTTGAGCTTCAGGTCCTCGGCTTCGTACACCTCCCCCATGCCACCCTCGCCCAGCTTGGCGGTGATACGGAAGTGAGAGAGGGTTTGGCCGATCATGGTCGGATACCTTTGGCTCCGCCGCTGCGCGGGCAATCGATCCAGCCCCTGAACAGGAGAGCGTGGCGAAATCCTACTACACCGACAACCTCATCTCAGGAGCTGCGCCGACGGAAGCGCAGAATGTCTATTCGATGAGGCAGACCCTAGGAGGAGGCCAGACAGCCGCCCTGCGGTCAGCAAGGAAAGGTATCCTGAGAGCAGACGGAGGGCTGCCGTGGAAACCGAGTCGATTGCAGAAAGGTCCCTCAACAGACGACGTTCGACAATCCTCCTGCTGTGTGTCTTGTTCCTGCTGCCGTTCGGCGTCTACTGGGCAGGCGAGTCCTACTGCCGGAGGGACTTCCGGTCCCAGCTCCAGCGTTTGCGAGGCAACTTGGACCAGGTGCAAGCGACACTCCTCGAGACCGTAGAGGAGCATGAGATCTTCGAGGTTCGCCTGCGAGATGATCGCGGCCTCGCGGTCGTCGGACACCTGAAGGTCCCGAACGAATCGGAGAAGCGACATCCAGCTCTGCTGATTCTGGGTGGAGTGCGCACCGGCCGACGGACCCTCGACTATCTTGCCGACACCCACGGTGTGGTGCTCTTCGCCCTCGACTACCCCTACGCGGGCAAGAGGTCGGGACTGAGCACCATGGAGTTCCTCTCGTCCCTCCCCAGTATGCGACGAGCCGTGATCAACACGGTGCCGGCAACCCAGCTGGCCGTGGATTACCTCCTGTCGAGAT
>JAUWSP010000487.1 GCA_030610025.1 Acidobacteriota bacterium
CCTGACGCCGGATGACTTCAAATTGATCGTCGGCGGTGAGTCGCGACGCGTCGTCGCGATAGGGCCGTCCAGCTTCGGGAACCTGTCCGAATCGTGGAAGGTAGTGATCTATGTAGACGAAGCTCTTTCCAGCGCAGCTACAGTCCGGTGGGCATCGGATCTCTTGTTCGAGCAGAGTGAGGATCTCGTCCGCCTGGGGCAAGTGGATCTGGTCATTGCGGCTGAAGAGCCCGTCTTTCTGCTTCGCGGCAGTCGTGAGTCGGGGATGCTCAGAAGCTCCTTGGCAAGACTCTCGGAGAGCGAGAGAGGGCGTGATGACCTCACTGCGATGCGCTCGGCGTTTCTGACGGCGCTCCACGACGAAAATGGGGACTACTATCCTGCGGAGCTCAGGGCGGCGTTTCGTGCCGAGGAGGAGCGGCTGATCCGCCGCCGGCTCGACATGCTGCTGACCTTCCTGGCGGACGATGCCGGAGCCGGCAGTCGCAGGGTGTTGTTCCTGGTGAGCGACGGCTTCGACCTACTTCCCGACAGCTTCTATTCCCTATGGGCGAAGCTCGAGTCAGAGCTCTCGGGTCAGGAGTCGTCCCAGGGTCTAGAGGTCCCTGATCCCAGGTTGAAGCTCGAGGAATCCGTATCAGCAACGGCTCGAGCACTGACTGCCTACGGCTGGATCACTCATCCTCTGGTGGCTCCGGAGCGCAGTAGTCCCCTCGTGCCCGGCCTCCGGATCGGCAAATGGCGTGTCAGCGGCCCGGCTGGGGGCCGCATCCTTGGCTTGAGAATCGTCCGAGAGCACCAACGGAAGAAGCAGAAGGCGGAGAACCTCGTCGAGCTGGGGCTGGCCCAATTGGAGAAGGGCGAGCCCGCAAAGGCTGAAGAGTCTTTTCGGCAGGCCCTCGTCCATTTCGCCGGAGACCCACGCACCGCGCAGAGCCAGGCACAGGCCTTCTTGGGACTCAGCGAGGCGTTGGCCCTACAGGAAGAGGCTCAGGGGGCTCGCGAAGCCATGGCCCAGGCCGCGGTTCTCGACCCCTCGATCGAAGAGGAGAACCCGGCAGCTGTCGCGGCGCTTTGGGAACCCCTCGAGCCTTTGAAGCTCCTTGCACGAGAGAGCTCCGGCGGGCTCGTAGCCAATCGGGATGAACTGATCGCGACCGCCGCCGGGCTCGGCCAGCGACTCAGATTGACCTACCAGGAGGTGGGGGCACCTCGCGGTGAGATGCTGCGGGCCAGTGTGGGATGGTCGGGACGCGAAGGCGCATTCCGCTCTCCTGCGTGGACGCGCTTCGGGACACCAGAGTCCGTGGCTGCTGCCCGCGCCCGCAGCCTGCTGGCTGGTCATTTCGCGGACACCGAGCTCGAGCTGGACCTGGTGGTCCAGTCCCCACAAGCTGATGAAGGTTGGACCCTGCAGGCGGCGTTCGAAGAGCCCCCGGATCTGGAAGGGTGGCAGGAGCAGCGGCTCCTGCGAGTGACCGTTGCTACCGCTGCACCGGATGTGACCCCGGTGGTAGCGCATCACCTACTGCAGGGTTCCGAGGAGGATCCTTGGCCTGTCTTCAGCACCAAGATCGATTCCGCAGGCTCAGGGAGTTGGTTGGTGGTGGTCATGGAGGACCTGGCAACCGGCCACTGGGCCGCAGATGTCGCAGAGCTGCACTGAAGAGCAAGGGCTCGAGGGCTCGAGGGCTTGAGGGCTTGAGGGCTTGAGAGCTTGAGGGCGTAGGGGGCGACTCCCTGAGAGGAGTCTTGAAGCGGCCGGTGCCCCTGCCGGCCGGGGTGGGAGGGGGTTGAAGGTAAACTCCCGTCGTGGGCAGGATCCTGGCAATTGGCTGTGGCGGTTTCATCGGCGCGGTGCTGCGGTACTGGATCTCGGGGTGGGTCTATACGTTCGGTTACGGTGGCTTTCCGACTGGAACCCTGGTGGTCAACGTTGTCGGGTCCTTTCTGCTTGGCCTGGTGGTGGGTCTGGCCGAGCACTTCGTCCTCCATCCGAACTGGCAGCCTTTTCTGACGATTGGTCTTCTGGTGGCCTTCACGACGTTCTCGACGTTCTCTTTCGAGACCATGGCTCTTCTCGAGGTCGGGTCGTACTCGAAGGCGTTGCTCAACCTCGGTGCCAGCGTTCTTCTGGGGCTGGTGGCTGTACTTGCAGGCCTGATCGCTGGCCGGGCGCTCTAGGGCTGAAGGGCACTGTATGGAAATCAAGGGAACGGGAAAGCTGCTGAGAATCTACGTGGGCGCCGACGATCGCCTGAAGAGCAAACCTCTGTTCGAAGCCATCGTCTTGCGACTACGCGAGATCGGCCTCGCTGGGGCGACCGTGTTGCGAGGTATCGAGGGGTACGGAGCGGGTAGTCGCGTCGTGCACACGGCTCGACTGCTTCGACTGTCCGAGGATCTCCCGATTCTCGTCGAGGTCGTGGACAGCGAAGAGAGGATCGAGCAGGCAGTGGCCGCCGTCGAGGAGATGCTGGAAGAGGCCAACTGCGGCAGCCTCATGACTCTGGAGAAGGTAGAGATCATCCGCTATCGCCCGGGACAATAGAGATTTGCGCGAGCCTGCAGAAGGCTGTGCGAGCTCGTCGACATCGAGGGTTCTAGAAAGCAATCGACAGGAGGCCAAGCATGGATCGCCGTGATTTCCTGAGAGCTGGCGCCGCAGTGGGAGCAGCGGGTCTGGGCAAGTTGGTGGCATTCCCCGGCAGGTCGTTGGCAGCGCCCCAGGTCCCCGACCAGCAGGCGTCAGCCGCCAGCGCCATTCGCCTGAACTCGAACGAGAATCCACTGGGTCTCTCGCCTTCCGCGCGCATGGCGGTGGAGAAGGCGATTGCCGAGGCCAATCGATACCCGGATGCGGCACGCGAGGAGCTCGCCGAAGTCCTGGCGGTCAAGCTGGGTGTGAAGGCGGAGAACATCATCCTCGGCAACGGCTCGACCGAGATTCTCCAGATCATCGTGCAGGCGTCCAATGCGCCGCAGGGCACGCTGGTGATGGCCGATCCGACCTTCGAGGCGATCTCCTGGTATCAGCGTACCCTGACCTACGCCACCGAGAAAGTCCCCCTGACGTCGGGTTTCGCCCACGACATTCAGCAGATGAAAGATCGGGTCGCTGCGACCAAAGGTCCGGCGGTGGTCTACCATTGCAATCCGAACAACCCGACGGGCACGCTCACTTCGAGTGCGGAGATCGATGCCTGGATCGAGGAGGCGCCGGAGACGGTCCA